>CAZKHE010000058.1:0-27553 GCA_964552535.1 uncultured Enterobacteriaceae bacterium
ACCAGATCAAGCGCGTCACGCTGGAGCTCGGCGGCAAGAGCCCGAACATCGTGTATGCCGACGCCGACCTCGAGCGCGCCGCCGACGCGGCAGTGAAGGGCGTGTTCGGCAACGCCGGGCAGAGCTGCTCGGCCCGCACGCGGGTGTTCGTGGAGCGGACCGTCCACGACCGCTTCCTCGAGCAGTTCCTCGCCGCCACCCGTGCGTACCGGGTGGGCGACCCGCTCGCACGCGACACCGACATGGGGCCGCTGGTCTCGCGTGGCCACTGGCTGCGGGTGAAGGATTACGTCGAGGCGGGCACCGCCGAGGGCGCGCAGCTCGCCTGCGGCGGGGGCCGCCCCGCGGCGATCCCGCACGGGCCGTACTTCGCCCCGACGGTGCTCGCCGGCGCGACCAACGACATGCGCATCGCGCGCGAGGAGATCTTCGGGCCGGTGGCGACGGTGATCCCGTTCGCCGACGAGGACGAGGTGGTGCGCCTCGCGAACGACAGCGACTACGGCCTCAACGCGTCGATCTGGACACGCGACGTGGGCCGCGCCCTGCGCACCGCCAAGCGCCTGCGCACCGGCATGGTGAGCATCAACTCCCACGGGAGCGCGAGCCGCTACGGCTACCTCGCGCCGTTCGGCGGGTACGGGAAGTCCGGTCTCGGGCGCGAGCTCGGCATGCACGGCCTCGCCCTGTACACCGAAGTCAAGAACGTCTTCATCGAGCTGGAGTGACCATGAACGAACCGGGCACCGTCGCCCTCGCGGGCGGGCGGTTGATCGACGGGCTGGGCGGCGATCCGATCGCGAACGCCACGGTGGTGATCGAGAACGGCCGCATCGCCGCGGCGGGCCGCGGCGTGACCGTGCCGAAGGGCGTACCGGTGCGCGACGTCTCCGGCATGACGATCCTGCCGGGCTTCATCGACTGCCACGTGCACGGCACCTACCGCGCGCGCGACATGAAGCAGCACCTGCTCAATCCGCCGACCTACAACGTGCTGCGGTCGATCCCGATCCTCGCCGAGACGATCGCCTGCGGCGTGACGACCGCGCGCGACATGGGCGGCGCCGACGCCGGGTTCAGGAAGGCGATCGACGAGGGCGTGATCGTGGGGCCGCGGCTGCTCATCGCGATCGTGATGATTTCGCAGACGGGCGGCCACGGCGATGCGTGGGTGCCGGCCGGCATGCGCGTGCCGAAGCGGACGTGGCTGCCCAGCCCGGTGGCCGACGGCGTGGACGAGGTGCGGCGCCTGGTGCGTCACGTGCTCATGTCCGGTGCCGATTTCGTGAAGATCTGCGCCACCGGCGGCATCACCTCGGTCACCGACAGCTGGGACGAGGCGCAGTTCAGCGTGGACGAGATCCGCACCGCGGTGGCCGAGGCGGCCATGCGGCGCAAGAAGGTGGCGGTGCACGCCGAAGGAATCGACGGCATCCGCACGGCGCTCGCCGCCGGCGTGCACTCGCTCGAGCACGGCTGGTTCATCGACGAGGAGGCGATCGACGCGATGGTGCAGCAGGGCACCTGGTGGGTACCGACCATGGCGCTGGTGCCGCTGTCGGTGGAACACCGCAAGACCAACGCCGCCTGGAACAGCGCGCAGCTCGCACGCGAGGACGCCAAGGACGCGGAGATCTTCGCGCTGATGCAGGACCGCATTCCGCTGTACAAGGAGGCGGTGAAGCGCGGCGTGAAGGTGGCCTTCGGCACCGACCAGTCGCACCGCCTGATGGTGGGCGAGAACCTCGCCGAGATGCGCTTCATGACCGAGTGGCTCGGCATGAGCCCGATGGAGGCGATCGTGTGCGCGACGAGCCGCGCCGCCGAGTGCATCGAGCGGCCGGACGTCGGCGCGCTGGAGGCGGGCCGGCTGGGCGACGTGGTGGTCTTCGACGGCGACCCGCTGGAGAACGTCCGCCTGCTGGAGGAGCGCTCGCGCATCAAGCTGGTCCTGAAGGACGGTCGCGCGTATCGCGACGTCCTCAACTGATCCACACGGAGGGAACATGTTTCCGCAGGAGCATCTCGACGGGGCCGCCCGCGCGCTCGCGCTTGCGCAGGACGCCGGCATCCGTCTCGCCACGGCGGAGACGGTCACCGCCGGCCTCGTGTCCGCGTGCCTCACCTCGGTATCGGGCGCCTCGAAGACCTTCGAGCGCGGCTTCGTGCTCTACCATGACACGGCGAAGGCGACGGGCCTGGGCGTCCCGGAGGCGGTCGCCGCGCAGCACGGTGCGGTGAGCGCCGAGATCACCCACGGCCTCGCCGAAGGCGCCCTGCGCCACTCCGGGGCGGGCGCCGCGGTGGCGGTGACCGGGTATGCCGGTCCCGGCGGCGGCAGCGAGAAGAACCCGGTCGGCACGATCTTCGTCGCCGCGGCGCAACGCGGCAAGCCGACGCTCGTCGAGCGTCACGTGTTCGCTGGCGATCGGAATGCCGTGCGCCTCGCGGCCGTCGGCGCGGCGCTCGACGTGCTGGCGAAGCGCCTCTCCGCCTGAACCGCGCGCGATGCAAGTGGCCGACCGCACCCCCGTCACACTGCTCACCGGTTTCCTGGGCAGCGGCAAGACCACGCTGCTCAACGCCGCGCTGCGTGACTCGCCGGCGCCCATCGGCGTGGTCATGAACGAGTTCGGGACGATCGGCATCGACCACGACCTGGTGGAGGCGGCCGACGAGGACGTGGTGCTGCTAGCCGGCGGGTGCGCCTGCTGCGCGGTGCGCAGCGACATCGCCGAAGCGCTCGATCGCCTCGCGCGGGTGCGGGCCGAGCAGGGCGCGCCGCCGCTCGCGCGCATCGTGGTGGAGACCACCGGGCTCGCCGATCCGACCCCGATCGAGCAGCTCTTCGTCGTGCCCGGCGCTGTGTCCTCGCGGCACCGGCTCGATCGGGTCGTCACGACGGTGGACGCGTGTCTCGGCCCAGCCACCGCCGCGGAGGACGGCATCTGGCGCAAGCAGGTGGCGCTGGCCGATGCGCTGGTGGTCACCAAGACCGATCTCGCCGACGCCCGGCAGCGCCGCGTGCTCGATGCGCTGCTCGACGTGGCGAATCCCCACGCCCTGCGCCGCGAGGCGACCACGGGCGCCGGGGCGCTCGCCGCCGAGCGGCTCGACGGGGCGCGCAGCCGCCCGCGTGCGCCGCTCGGCTATCAACCCGTGCACGACACGGCGATCGCGACGCACGCGCTGACGCTGCAGGACCCGGTGGACGGGGAGGCCCTGAGCGCGTGGCTCGACACGCTCGTCACCCAGTACGGCAGCCGGCTGCTGCGCGTGAAGGGCCTGGTGCACCTCGCCGGCGAGGAACGGCCGCTGGTCGTGCACGCCGTACAGCATCTGGTAGCGGCGCCGCGCTTCCTCGATGCATGGCCCGCCGGCGAAGGCAGGACGCGGCTCGTCTTCATCACCCGCGGGCTCGAGGCGAACGACCTGCTGCTTGGCTACCCCGGTACCGAGGCACCGCGGTGGCACTAGCAACCCGGGTCCGCGCGATGTGCTCCACGCCCCGAAATGGGGCCGAGTCGCGATTGTTTGCACCCAAACGAACAGTCATTGACCCGCGCCGGTGCACGCGGGGATACTCCATCCACAACCACGGGGACGCGGCAGCCGTCCGTCCCGCACAAGAACACGGTCGCACGAACGGAGCCGGTCCAGCACCATGCAAGCCCTACTGAAAGCCGCCGCAGGAGTCGACAAGCTGAGCCGCTGGTGCGCGGTCGTCGCGTCGATCTGCGTGCTCGCCGCCTGCCTGATCAGCTCCGGCAACGCCACGCTGCGCTACGCCGCCGGGATGGGCTCGAACGCCTGGCTCGAGCTGCAGTGGTACCTGTTCGCGTACATGGTGATGTTCGGCGCGGCCCACGTGTTCAAGGTCAACGAGCACGTACGCGTCGACCTGGTGTACGGGCTCATGGGCGTGCGCGGCAAGATCTGGATCGACATCCTCGGCATCCTCTTCTTCCTGCTGCCGGCCACCATCTACCTGCTCGTTCTCACCGGCCCGAAGGCGTGGGCGGTGTTCGTCTCGGGCGAGATCTCGCCGAATGCCGGCGGGCTCGTCCGCTGGCCGCCGTGGCTGGCGTTGCCGCTGGGCTTCCTGCTCCTGCTGCTGCAGGGCCTCGCCGAGCTCGTGAAGCGCTTCGCCATGCTCACCGGCGACATGAAGGCCGACATCCATTACGAAAGGCCGGTTCAGTGAACCTCTCCGGGGAAGCAATGGCCCCGCTGATGTTCGCGGGCCTCGTACTCTTTCTGCTGTTCGGTTTCCCGGTCGCGTTCTCGCTCGCCGCGCTGGGGCTCTCCTTCGGGGTGGTGGGAATCCAGCTCGGCTACTTCATGCCGGACTTCATGGCGAGCATGCCGCTGCGCGTGTTCGGCATCGTCTCCAACGACCTGCTGCTCGCGATCCCGTTCTTCACGCTGATGGGCGCGATCCTCGAGCGCTGCGGACTCGCCGAGGACCTGCTCGAGAGCATGGGACAAGCGTTCGGCTCGGTGCCCGGGGGACTGGCCTACTCGGTGATCGTCGTCGGCGCGGTGCTCGGCGCGATCACCGGCACGGTCGCGGCCTCGGTGATCGCGATGGGGGTGATCGCGCTCCCGCACATGCTGAAGTACGGCTACGACACGCGGATCGCGACGGGATCGATCGCTGCGTCCGGAACGATCACCCAGCTCATCCCGCCGTCGCTGGTGCTGGTGGTGCTGGCCGACCAGCTCGGACGCTCGGTCGGCGACATGTATGCCGGCGCCATCGGCCCGTCGATCGTCCAGGTCCTGCTGTTCCTCGCGTTCATCCTCGGCGTCTCGATCTTCGCGCCCCACAAGGTGCCGCCGCTGCCTGCCGAGGCGCGCACGCTCCGCGGCTGGGCGCTGTGGCGGCGCGTGCTGTGGGGCGTCATCCCGTCGCTCGGGTTGATGTTCCTCGTGCTGGGCACGATCTTCATGGGCCTCGCCACGCCGACCGAATCGGGGGCGATGGGCGCGGTCGGTGCGATGGCGCTCGCCGCCGTACGCGGCCGGCTGACCCGCAAGCTGCTGTGGGAAGGCATGGAGTCGACCATGCGGATCACCGCAATGGTGATCTTCATCCTCATCGGATCGTCGGTCTTCTCGCTCGTGTTCCAGGGCTACGACGGGCCGAAGTGGATCGAGCACCTGCTCGCCGACCTGCCCGGCGGGAAGATCGGCTTCCTGATCTTCGTGAACGTCTTCATCTTCATCCTGGCGTTCTTCCTCGAGTTCTTCGAGATCTGCTTCATCGTCATCCCGCTGCTCGCGCCCGTGGCGAGCAAGCTCGGAATCGACCTGGTGTGGTTCGGCGTGCTGCTGTGCGCGAACATCCAGACGTCGTACATGCACCCGCCGTTCGGCTATGCGCTGTTCTACCTGCGCGGCATCGCGCCCCGCACCGTGAAGACCAAGGACATCTACCTCGGCGCCATTCCCTGGATCGTGCTGCAGATCCTGCTCGTGGCGCTCATCATCATTTTCCCCGACATGATCACCGCTTTCCTCGACAAGCAGGAGGTCATCGACACCGACAAGGTGAAGATCGAGCTGGAGGCGCCGGCGTTCCAGGTGCCGGAGGTGGGGACGGAGCCCGGGCGGGACGGCGGCGCGCCGCCGGATCCCGCCAACGACCTGCAGCGCCAGCTCGAGGACGCTGCCAAGCGCGATTCGAAGTAGCTTTGACCAACCGCCGGCCGGTGCCGGCATTGCCCAGGAGAGCACGATGAAGAGACGCGACTTTTTGAGCAGAACCGGCGCCGGGCTGGCGCTCGGCGGCCTGTCGGCCTCGGCCCTCGCGCAGGCGCCCAGCGTCCGCTGGCGCCTGCAGACGAGCTGGCCGAAGAGCCTGGAGACGACGCACGGCGGCGTCGAGCAGATGGCGCGGCGCGTCGCGGAGATGACCGAAGGCAAGTTCCAGATCAGCGTGCTCGCGGCCGGCGAGATCGTGCCCGGCAACCAGGTGTTCGACGCGGTGGCCAACGGCAGCTTCGAGGCCACGCACACGCTCTCCACCTTCTTCATCGGCAAGAACCCGGCGATCACCTTCGACACCGGCCTGCCGTTTGGCCTGAACGCCCGCCAGCAGCTCGCCTGGTTCCACTGGGGCGGCGGTCGGGAGCTCACGCGCGAGGTGTTCAAGCCGTTCGGCCTGATCAACCTCCCGTGCGGCAACACCGGCGTGCAGATGGGCGGCTGGTACCGCAAGGAGATCAGGACGGTCGAGGACCTGAAGGGTCTCAAGATGCGGATCGGCGGCATCGGCGGCACGATCCTCTCGCGCCTCGGCGTGGTCCCGCAGCAGATCCCGCCGGGCGACATCTACCCGTCGCTCGAGAAGGGCACCATCGACGCGGCCGAGTTCATCGGCCCGTTCGACGACGAACGCCTCGGCCTCAACAAGGTCGCCAAGTTCTACTACTACCCCGGCTGGTGGGAAGGCTCCGCGCAGAACACCATGCTGGTCAACCTGAAGGCGTGGGAGGCGCTGCCCAAGGCGTTCCAGACCGCCTTCGAGATGGCGTGCGCCGAGCAGGACGCGCTGATGACGGCGCACTACGACGAAAAGAACCCGCAGGCGCTCAAGCGGCTGGTCGGCTCCGGCACGCAGCTCCGGGCGTTCCCGAAGCCGGTGATGGACGCGGCGTACAAGGCGACCGACGAGGTGCTGACCGAGTGGGCCGGGAAGAGCCCCGAGTTCGCGAAGATCTACGATTCGTGGAAGCGCTTCCGCGACGACAGCAACCTCTGGTTCCGCGTCGCCGAGTACACGCTCGACAGCTACCGCTTCTCGGTCTCCGCCGCCCGCAAGTAACCCGCGCCGGCATGCCGCGACGAAGCCCCGGCCACACCGGCCGGGGCTTTGTCGTTGGTGCGGCGCGCCCGGGGGAAGCGTCCGCGCTCAGCGGGGCGTTGCCGCGAGCCCTTCGCAGCGCGCGGCATCGAGCGGATGCCCGGCCTCGCGGAACCGGCGCGCCGCCGCCGCGAACTGCGAGGCAACGTCCGCGGCAGGCGCGCCGCGCGCCCGGGCGATGTGCGCCTGTACCTCTTCGAACGCCGCGTCCCAGGCGGGGAGCTTCATCACGACCTTGGCGAGGTACTCGACCGCCGGTGCGTAGCGTGCCGTGAGATCGAGGCGCCGGGCGCGCGCCGCAGCCACCGTGGCCGGCACCGCAAACGTGATGCGGCACCCCGGGCAGGTTTCGAGGAAGCCCCGCACCGCCTCCTGGGCCTCCTCGACGGCCGCGACCGCTGCGTCCGGATCCGCGGCGAGCGCGATCCGCGTGCCGTAGATCCGGTCGAGCAGATGGAAGCCGATGTCGGTCTGGCGCGCGAGGTCGAGCGCTTCGTCGAGCAGGTCGCGCGCCCGCTCGCGCTCGCCCCGGTGGAGCGCGAGCTCGGCCCGCCGCTGGAGCGACAGCGCTTCGCCGGTGGCCCCGCCGATGGCGCGATGCAGCCGACCGCCGAGGACGAGATGCGCCTCGGCGGCGTCCAGGTCCCCGGAGAGGAGCTCCGCCTCGCCGCGCAGCGTGACCCCGAACGCATGACCGCGTGCCGCGCCGAGCCGGCGCGCCTCCTCCGCGAGCTTGTCCGCGAAGCCGATCACCTCCGCGTAGGGCCGCGCGCCGTACAGGAACCGCTGCGTGATGCACAGGTGGCCGTCGAACACGCGCACGGCGAGGTGCGGCACGTGATGCGTCTCGTGGAGATCGGTCCACACGCTGCCGTGCAGCTCGCCGCGCGCGTGCGCGGCGGCGGCCTGCGCCCACGAGGCCACGACGATCGCCGCGGTGTCGCCGGTCTGGAGCGCGAGCCGGCGCGACTCGGCGGCCTTGGCCGTACCCATCGCCGGATCCGCGAAGCCGAGCGCAGCGGCGCCGCTGTAGGCGAGGGCTTCGGCGAGGCGCCCCTCGACCGAGGCCGGCCGCACGCCGGCGAGGGCCTCCAGCGCGCCCTTCGGATCCCCCTGCTTGAGCTGCGCGAGCGCGCCCTTCGCGCGCAGGTCGTGCGCCGTCGACTCGTCGGCCGCGGCGGCGGCGTCGCGGTACGCCGCGACCGCGGCGGGATCGCCGAGCGCCTCGAGCGCTTCCGCGCGCAGGCGCAGCGCCTCGGCGTGCGACGGGGCGTGCGCGAGCAGCGGCTCGAGGTGATGCAGCGCGTCGGCATAGGCGGCGACGCGCACCGCGTCGCGCGCGGCGTGCAGCAGCCACGGCACCGCCTCCGCGAGGCTGCCGCCGGCCAGCCAATGGCGCGCGACGACCACGGGGGGCGCACCGTGCTCCGCCAGACGCCGCGCGGCGTCGCGGTGCACCTTGAGACGCTGATGCGGCGGCGTCTCCTCCATCAGGGCCTGCCGCACCAGCTCGTGACGAAACCGGTAGCGCGCGTCCGCGACCACGATGACGCCGGCGGCCAGCGCCTGGTCCAGCAGGCTGAAGGCTTCGCTCTCGGTGCCGGGGTGAAGCGCCGTGATCGTCGCCGCATCCAGCTCATCGCCGGCGAGCGCGAGGCGGCGGAGCAGTGCCATGACCGCGTCGTCCACGTCGCACAGGCGCTCGGTGATCGCTTCGCGCGCGTTGCGCGGCAGCCGCGCGTCGCTGCCGCGCGCCGCGATGCAGCGCGCGAGCTCAAGCGCCGCGAACGCATTGCCTTCGGCCAGACCGACGACGCGTCGGACCACGTCCGGCGCAGCGGCGGCGGGCGCGGCGCGCTTCACCAGCTCGGCGGCATCCTCGTCCGGCAGCGGACCGAGATCGATGCGTTCGAGCGCATTCGTGCGGGCGAGCCAGCCGAGGCCGCGCGCGAGGTGCGCGCGCTCCGGCAGCGGCCGCGTCGCCAGCATCACGCACACCGGACGCCCGCTCGCCGCGAGATGCAGGAGCACGTCCGCGTCGCCGTCCTCCACGAGGTGTGCATCGTCGACGACGACGAGGGCAGGTTCGCCGCCGGACGCCGCGAGCAGGATCCGGCGCAGCGCGCCGATGACCTGGTGGCGGCTGAGCGGTCCGGGCAGGCGCGCGGGTGCGGCAACGAGCGGCGTCAGCATCGACAGGACGGCCTGCGCCTGCGCACCCGTGGCGGCAGCGGCGTCGGGGCGGTCGCGCACGAGTTGCTCCACTGCGGCGGCCACCACCGCGTAGGGCCGCTCCGGCTGCACCGCGTCGACGTGCACGACCGTCCAGCGCAACGATCTCGCGAGGCCCGCGGCCTGGCCGCACAGCGCGGACTTGCCGATGCCGGCCGGCCCGCGGATGACGAGCACACCGGACTGTTCACGCGGCGGCCGGCGCAACCAGGCGCCGATGCGCGCGAGCTCCGTCTCTCGGCCGAGAAACGGCGGTGCCGGCGGCTGCAGCCCGGCGACGCATTCCTCGTAGAGCGCCTCGGTGGCGCGATCCGGCGCGACGCCGAGCGCGGACTGCAGCGCGGCGCGTACGCGCGCGTACCAGCGCAGCGCAGCGGCCCGGTTGCCGCGCGCGAGCGCTTGGCGCATGAGCTCGCGATGAGCCTCCTCGTCGGTGGGCTCGGCTTCGGCGAGGCGTTCCCAGGCCGCGGCACGACGCAGCAGCTCGAGATAACGCTGGCGCAGGCGCGTGCGCGGCATTTCGGCCCAGGGCTCGTACGGGGAGGCGGGCAGCAGATCGCCGGCGTAGGCCTCCGCCGCGCGCGCGCAGCGCGCCGGATCGCCGCTGGCGAGCGCCGCGCGCGCCTCGTGCTCGAACGCGTCGGCATCGACCGTGACCGCCATGCCGGGGCAGAGCAGGACAGCGCCCCGCTGAAGCACGACGGCCTCCTGCAGGCCCATCGCCTGGCGCGCGTGGTGCGCCGCCTTGCGCAGGTTCGCGCCGCCCGCTTCCGCATCGAGCTGCGGCCACAGCGCATCGATGACCTGCTCGCGCGGGAGGGCCCGCTGGGGGGAGAGGGCGAGCAGCTGGACCAGCTGCGCCGCGCGCAGCGTCGACCAGTCCGCGGCGGCGATCGGTGCGCCGCCGATCGAGACCGCGAACGCGCCGAGCAGACGCAGTTGCACGTCCTGCGCGTCCGGCGGGTGCGACGGCGTCGTCATGCGGGCAGTGTCCTCTTCGACCGTGCCGGGCGCAAGCGTCGGAGCCGGGAACGTTTCGGGAACGCCGCGCCGGGATCATGGGGTCACCGCGCACGGCCCGGCCGGGCGCGCGGCATCTCCCCCCGATCACCGAGCAAGGAGTCGCACCATGCAGGTTCGCCAGATGACGTTCTCGATCCCGGAAGGCGGCCAGGCCACGCTGGCCTTTCCCGAGCCGCTCACGCCGGACACCGTCGACATCCTCGAGCAGGCGGCCGCGCTGATGTTCAGCGCGCTGCGCCGCGGCGCCGTGCGGCCGCCCCAACCGGACGCGGGCGCGCTGGAGTACGCGTCCTGGGCCACCTATCCCTGAGCCTCGCGGAGGCCGACATGATCGAAACCCTGTATCAGCGCCTCGGCGGCGCGCAGCGCGTCGCCTCCATCGTCGATAACGCGATCGACCGGCACGCGGTCAACCCGGTGCTCGCGCCGCGCTTCCGCGGCAAGGACCTGCCGAAGCTCAAGGCGCTCGGCACCCAGTTCTTCTGCGCCGGCATCGGCGGGCCGCAGCGCTACGAGGGCCGCGACCTCCGCACCGCGCACGCGGGCATGAACGTGAGCGAGGCGGAGTACCTCGCCACCATGGACGACATCGTCGCCGCGCTGCAGGACCACGAGGTCGCGCCCGCCGAAATCAACGAAGTGGTCGCCATCCTGTACGCGCTGAAAGGCGACGTCTTGCGGCAGTGACGCGTCGCGGCCGGCCGCGGGCGGGTGTAGGAACCTCCACCGGAGAGGCACCCGTGCGCCATGCTCCACTTACCGTCTCTCCAGGCTCGACGGACATTCACAATGTGTTCCCAGGCCGCGCGGGTGTCGTGACCTCCACCGGAGAGGCACCCGTGCGCCGTGCTGCGCTTACCGCCTCTCTAGGCTCGACGGATGAATAGGGCGTGTTCGCAGGCCGCGCGCGGGTGCGGAGCAGCGCGGCCGGTCCCTCAGTCCGCTTTCATCCTGGCGTAGTCGATGGTCTTCTTGAAGCTGACGATGTCGTTGCGGACCCACTTGGCGACGTCCGCGCCCGGCGCAAAGGCGGCCTCGAGCCCCGAGTCGAGCAGGCGCTTCTGCACCTCCGGCTGCGCCATCACGGTCTTCACGTCCGCCTCCATCTTCGCGATCACGTCGGCCGGCGTGCCGACCGGCGCGGCGAGCGCGTACCAGCCGACCAGCTCGTAGCTCTTGAGCGCGGGCACGCCGCTCTCGCGGATGGTCGGGATGTCGGGCGCCGCCACCGAGCGCTTGGCGTCGGTGATCGCGTAGGCCTTGAGGCGTCCGGACTTGATGTGCGGCAGCGCCGGCGCGAGGGTGACCATGGCGAGATCGACCTGGCCGCCGACGACGTCGGTGGTCGCCGGCGAGCAGCCGCGATAGGGCACGTGCACGATGAAGCTGCGCGTCTCGGCCTTGATCGACTCCATCGCGATGTGGTGCGTCGTGCCGTTGCCGCAGGAGGCATAGGTCAGCTTGCCCGGGTTCTTCTGGATCGAGCCCATCAGGTCGCGGAAGCTCGACTCCGGCACCTTCGGGTTGCCCACCAGCACGAACGGCGTCGACACCATGTTCGCCACCGGCACGAAGTCTTTCGAGAGATCGAAGGGCAGCTTCTCGAACAGCCCGACGTTCACCGCGTGCGAATTGGACAGCACGACGAGCGTGTAGCCGTCCGGCGCGGACTTGTGCACCGCCTCCAGGCCGATGTTGCCGCCGGCCCCGGCCCGGTTCTCCACCACCACCTGCTGCTTCCAGAGCGTCGAGAGGCGCTCGGCGACGATGCGCGCGCTGACGTCAGCGGCGCCGCCGGTGGTGAAGGTGACGACGAAGCGCACCGGCTTTGCGGGGAAGCCGGCCGCCGACTGTGCGGTGGCAGCGAGCGGCGCCAGCGCGAGGGCGCCGGCCGCGGCCCAGCGTACCAGCCGGGTGAGGCGATGAGTCATGGAAGTGCTCTCCTGGGAAAAGTGGGACCGTCTGGCGCGGCCTCGAAGCAATGATTGAACCACAGGCGCGCTCGGGCGGTCAGCGCCGCGCCTGCGCGCCGTCGATCAGCTCCACGAGCCGCACCGGCGTGAGCGGCGCTTCGGCGATGCGCACGCCCAGCGGCGCGAGCGCATCCTCCACCGCGGCGATCACGGCGGCCGCGACCGGGATGGTCGCGCTTTCGCCGATGCCCTTCACCCCGAGCGGATTCATCGGCGAGGGCGTCTCGTTGAACACGATCTCGATCGGCGGCATCTCGGTGGCCGTGGGCAGGAGATAGTCGGCGAGCGTGGTGGTGAGGGGCTGCGCCTGGTCGTCGTAGCGCATCCACTCGAACAGCGCGTTGCCGATGCCGTGCACGATGCCGCCGTGCACCTGGCCCTCGGCGATCAGCGGGTTGATGAGGCGGCCGCTGTCCTGCACCGCGACGTAGCGCAGAAGCGTCACGCCGCCCGTTTCCGGGTCGACCTCGACCTCGCACACGTGGAAGGCGTTCGAATAGGCCTGCGCGTCCGACTGGAAGTGCTCGGTGGCTTCGAGCCCCGGCTCGCCCGCCCCCGCGGGGAGCGAGTAGCCCGGCGCGCCCTTGAGCTTGCGTGCGATGTCGCCGAGCGCGATGCCGCGGTCGGTGCCGGCAATCTGGACGCGGCCGTCGCGCAGCACCAGATCCTCCTCGGCGGCCTCGAGCAGGTGCGCGGCGACGCGCTTCGCCTTGTCCGCGACCTTGAGCGCGGCGAGATGGGTCGACGAACCGGCCATGATGGCCTGCCGGCTGGCGAAGCCGCCCATGCCGTGCGCGACGGTCGCGGTGTCGCCGGCCACGACCTCGATGTCCTCGATGCGGACGCCGAGATGCTCGGCCGCGACCTGCGCGAGGCTGGTCGCGATGCCCTGGCCCATGGCCATCGCACCGGTATAGAGCGACACGCGCCCGTTCGGTGCGATGCGCACCCGCGCCGACTCGAACGGCCCGCGGCCGGTGGGCTTGACCGCGTGCGCGAAGCCGATGCCGAGGTGGCGTCCCGCCCGCCGCGCCGCCGCCTGCCGTTCGCGAAAGGCGGCGTAGCCCGCGGCCTCGAGTCCGCGGCGCTGGCAGGTGGCGTAGTCGCCGCTGTCGATCACGAGCTGCGCGCCGGCACGGTTCTTCAGCGGTTTCGCGTACGGCATCTTCGCCGCGGGGATGAGGTTGCGGGCGCGCGCTTCGGCGGGATCGAGCCCGAGGTGCTGCGCCATGCGATCGACCAGGCGTTCCATCACGAACGCGGCCTCGGGATAGCCGGCGCCGCGGATGGGCACCACCGGCGGCTTGTTCGTCTGCACCACGAACACCTCGAGATCCATCGCCGGGATCACGTACGGTCCGGTGATGGAGGACGCGGCGTTGTAGGCGACGTTCACGCCCTGCGGCGTGTAGGCGCCCTGGTCGTGGATGAGCCGGCCGCGCAGGCCGAGGATATGGCCCGCCCCGTCGAAGGCGAGCGACACGTCCCAGAACTGGTCGCGCTCCTGGATCGAGGCGATGAAGTGCTCGCGCCGATCCTCGAGCCACTTCACCGGCCGGCCGGCCAGCCGCGCGGCGGCGGCGACGGCGATCTCCTCCGGGTAGATCACGAACTTCACGCCGAAGCCGCCGCCGACGTCCGGCGCGATGACGCGGATGCCGCCATCGTCGACGCCCAGCATCTCGGCGAGGAGGAACTTGAGCTCGTGCGATTCCTGGGTCGAGGACCACATGGTCAGCGCACCGGTGGCCGCGTCCCAGTGGGCCAGTGCGCCGCGGCCTTCCATTGGATGCGCCGCGCCGCGATGCTGGAAGAGCGACTCGTCCACGCTGTGCGGCGCGCGCGCGAAGGCGTCGGCGGCGTTGCCGTAGGCGAGGCGATAGTTCGCGAGCACGTTCGAGGCCGCGTCGCTGCGCACCTTCGGAGCGTCGGGGGCGAGGCCGTCGCGCGGGTCGGCCACCACCGGGAGCGGGTCGTACTCGACGACCAGCGCATTCGCGCCGTCCTCGGCCGCGTACGGCGACTCGGCAACGATCATCGCGACCGCCTCGCCGGCGTAGGCGGCCTCGCCGCGCGCGAGGACGTGCGGCGTGACGTCCTTCGGCAGGGCGTCGGACGGGAACTGCAGCGGCATCTGCAGGCGGGCGAGGGTGGGCGCGAGCGTGTCGAGCGTGTGCACGGCGACGACGCCGGGGACCGCCAGCGCCGGGGCCGCATCGACCCCGGCGATGCGCGCGTGCGCATACGGGCTCCGCACGAACGCGGCCCACAGCGGGGCGGCGATCGGCACGTCGTCGAGATAGCGGCCCTGGCCGCGCAGCAGCTTGGGATCCTCGATGCGGCGTGCGCGCGCGCCGACGGCGCGCGGCGTTGCGGTCTCGCCGACGGTGCGCGGGGCCGCGGTCACCTCGCGCCCTCGGCCAGGGCGTCCGCGGCGGCCAGCGCCGCGGCGACGATGTTCTGGTAGCCGGTGCAGCGGCACAGGTGGCCGGAGAGGCACTCGCGCACCGCGGCCTCGGTGGGGCGCGGATCGTCGCGCAGCAGTTCGGTGAGGCTCATCAGGATCCCCGGGGTGCAGTAGCCGCACTGCAGGCCGTGCCGATCCCAGAACGCCTGCTGCAGCGGGTTGAGCACGTCGCCGTTCGCCAAGCCCTCGACCGTGCGCACGTCGCACCCTTCGGCCTGCACGGCGAGCATGAGGCAGCCGCGCGTGGTGACGCCGTCCACGATCACCGTGCAGGCGCCGCAGACGCCGTGTTCGCATCCGACGTGGGTGCCGGTGAGCCCGGCCTCGCGGCGCAGGAAATCGGCGAGATGCATGCGGACCGGGGCGGGGCGCGTGATCTCGCGCCCGTTCACGGTCAGCGTGACCGGCAGCGTCGCTTCAGACGTGATCGCTTCAGACATGGGCGGATTCCCCTCGCGCACGGGCGAGCGCCGCGCCCAGGGCACGCCCGGCGAGCGTGCGCGCGAGACGCTGGCGGTACCAGGCCGGTGCATGGATGTCGTTGTTGGCCTCGATGGCCGCGCATGCCGCGGCCGCCGCAGCGATCTCGGCGTCTCCCACCGCGCGGCCGGCGAGCGCGGCCTCGGCGGCGGGTACACGCGTAGGCGCCATCGCGACGCCGCCGAGCGTGATCGACGCGCGCGCGACCCGGCCCGCCGCGTCGAGGGCGAGCTGCGCCGCGACCGACACGACGGCGAAATCACCGTGGCGCCGGGCGAACTCGGTGAACGCGCTGCCGACGCGGCCCGACCAGACCGGGAAGCGCAGCGACGCCAGCACCTCGTCGGGTTCCAGCGCCGGCGTCATGTAGCCGGCGGGGAAGTCGGCCATCGCGAGGGTGCGCGTCCCGCGCACGCTGCGGACCTCGAGCGTCGCATCCAGCGCCATCGCGATGGTCGGCAGCTCCGCCGAAGGATCGAGGTGGCAGACACTGCCGCCGAGCGTCCCGCGATTGCGGGTCTGGCGGTGGCCGACCCACCGGATCGCCGCGGCGAGCAGCGGCAGCTTCGCGGCCACCAGCGGCGAGAACTCGATGGTGCGCTGGCGCGTCATCGCGCCGAACACGATCGCATCGGCTTCGTCCCGCACGAAGTCGAGCTCCGGGATGCGGTTCAAGTCGATCAGGTGCTCCGGCGTGGCGAGGCGCAGGTTGAGCATCGGCATGAGCGACTGGCCGCCGGCGAGCACGCGCGCGTCGGGATGCGTCGCGAGCAGCGCCAGCGCGTCGGCGAGCGCGGCAGGCCGGTGGTACTGGAACGGCGCCGGCTTCACGTCAGATCTTGGACAGGTCGAGACTGGAGGCGGCGAAGAGCTCGCGCGGATCGACCTGGCGCGCCGACATGCCCTGGTCGTGGTGGTAGCGCGTGAAGGTCTCGAGCATGTGCCTGTTCTCCGCGAAGCCGTACGGCCAGTAGTCCTCGCCCATCAGCGCGCGCGTCGCGTTGTACTCGTGCACCATCCACGGCAGCGTCAGGGCGAGGTGGCAGATCTCGTTCAACTCGTGCATGGCGAGCCGCTTCGCCTCGATGAACGCCTTGAAGACGTTGACCGGCAGCCAGGGATGCTGCTCCACCAGCGCCTTGCGGATGCCGATGAGGTGCATGATCGGGAAGATCCTGGTGCGGCGCCAGTAGTCGGCCTCCACCTCGCGGTAGTTCTCGAACAGCCGGCCGACGTGCGGCGCCCCGCGCAGGAAGCACGAGGGCGCGCGCGCGCCGATCACGGCGTCGAGCTCACCCGACTCGAGCATGCCCGAAAGCGTCTTGTCGTCGGGAATCTGCTGCAGGTCGATCTCGGGCGGGAGCTTGAGCGGCGCGCGCTCCTCGCGCCCCGGCTGCTCCACGCCGCCGCGCCGCCAGTGGATCTTCGCCGGATCGACGCCGAAGTCGTCCTTCAGGATGCCGCGGATCCAGACGTTGGCGGTGATCTGGTACTCCGGGACGCCGACCTTCCTGCCGTGCAGGTCGAGCGGCGACCGGATGCCGCGGTCGGTGCGGATGTAGATCCCCGACTGGCGGAAGACGCGCGAGACGAACGCCGGGATGCCGACGTACTCGGCCTGGCCGCGCGAGGTCATCATCGTGTGGCTGGAGAGCGAGATCTCCGAGATGTCGAACTCCTGGTAGCGGAAGGCGCGATGGAACGCCTCTTCCGGCTCGAGCGGCGTCGGCACGAGATCGACCCCGTCGATGGCGACGCGGCCGTCGAAGATCGCCTGCACGCGGTCGTAGCGGCCGCACGTGAGGCTGAGCTGCAGCTTGGGCATGGGTTGGGTCCTGGTGGGGGTTCTCTGGATCTAGATCTTGGACAGCACGTGCGTCCCGGGGTCGAACAGCTCCTCGGGCGTCACGAGCCGCGCCGAGAGGCCCTGTTCGTGGGAGTACCGGCACAGCGTCTCGAGCGTGCGGCGATTCGCCTCCAGGCCGTAGGGCCAGTAGTCGCGGCCCATCAGCGCGCAGAGCCGCTCGTGCTCGGCGACGATCCACGGGTGCGTGACGGCGAGGAAGTTGATCTCCTGCAGGTACTTGTCGGCGATGCGCTTGGCGTCGAGGAAGCCCTTGTACACGTTCAGCGGCAGCCACGGGTGGCGCTCCGCCAGCTCGCGCCGGATGCCGACGATGTGCATGATCGGGAAGATGCCGGTGCGGCGGAAGTAGTCCTCCTCCACCTCCCGGTAGTTGGGAAACAGGCGCCCCACGTGCGGCGCACCGCGCAGGAAGCACGACGGCGCGCGTGCGCCGATGACCGCGTCGATCTCGCCGGACTCCAGCATGCCCGAGAGCGTGCGGTCGTTCGGGATCTGCGCAAGCTCGATGTCTGCCGGCAGCTTGATGGGCGCGCGTTCCCCGCGGCCCGGCTCCTCGACGCCGCCGCGGCGCCACCGCATCTCGTTCGGCTTCACGCCGTACTCGTCCTGGAGCAGGCCGCGGATCCACACGTTCGCGGTGATCTGGTACTCCGGCACGCCGACGGTCTTGCCGCGCAGGTCGGCGGGCGCCCGGATGCGGTCGGTGCGCACGTAGATGCCGGAGTGGCGGAACACGCGCGACAGCGTCGCCGGAATGCCGACGTGCGTGCTCTCGCCGCGCGAGAGCATCATCATGTGGCTGCTGGTCGAGAGCTCGGTGACGTCGAAGTCGCGCGTGCGGAAGGCGCGGTGGAACGCCTCCTCGGGCTCGAGGATCGTCCCGACGACCTCGCAGCCGTCGATCCGCGCGCGGCCGTCGAACAGCGCCGCGGTGCGGTCGTACGCGAAGCAGGCGAGGCTCAGCGTGAGGCGCTGCATCGCTATTCCGGCTTGATGCCCGCGAACTTGATGACCGTGGCGAACTGCTTCATGTCGCTGTCGATCAGCTTCGCGAGATCCTGGGCACTCCCTAGCATCACGTCCACGCCGGAGGCGGCGAGCTTGTCGGCGATGTCCTTCTGCGCGAGCACCTTGCGCACGTCGGCGTCGAGCTTGTCGATCGCCTCCTTCGGCGTGCCGCGCGCCGCGACGAACCCGTACCAGTTGTCCACCGCGAGATCCCTGGTGCCCGCCACGCCGGACTCGCGCATCGTCGGCACTTCCGGCGCGGTGGGCGTGCGGACCGGGTTGGTGACGGCGAGCATCTTCAGCTTGCCCTGCCGCGCGTGCGGCAGCACCGCGGGCGCGGTGGCGAGAATCGCGTCGAGCTGGCCGCCGATGGCGTCGGTCGCCGCGAGCGAGCAGCCGCGATAGGGAATGTGCACGACGAACGACTGCGTCTGGAACTTGTACATCTCCATCGCGAGATGCGGCGCGGTGCCGACGCCGCACGAGCCGTAGGAGAGCTTGCCCGGGCGCGACTTCACGTAAGCGGTGAACTCGGCGAAGTTGTTGACCGGCACCTTCGGATGGATGGCGAGCACCATCGGCGTCGAGGCGACGAGGTTCACCGGCACGAAGTCCTTCGTGAGATCGTAGGTGAGCTTCGGGTAGAGCACCTGGCTCACCGCGAGGCTGTTGCTGATGAGCACGAAGGTGTAGCCGTCGGCGGGGTACTTGAGCGCCGCGTCCATGCCGAGCGTGCCGCCGGCGCCGCCCCGGTTCTCGACGATCACCTGCTGGCCCCACATCTCCGAGAGCCGTTGCCCGGCGAGGCGCGCCAGCGTATCGGCGGCGCCGCCGGTGGTGAAGGGGACGAGGATGCGGACGGGCTTGGACGGATAGGCCTGCGCGGCGGCGGGGCCGTGCGCGGCCAGCAGGGCGGCGGCGGCGAGCGGCGCGGCGAGGCGCGCCAGCCCGGCGGTCAAGGACTTCATGCGGATCTCCCGGTGAGTCAAGTGATGGCGACGCCCTCTAGGGAGCCTTGCGCCGGGGCGCCCGCGCGGACGCAGGCTTCGTTCTCGCTCCTTTTGTCCTGGCTGCGGCCGGCATGGTACGCAGGTACGCGAGGACCATCTCGGCGGCGTGGTCGAGGCGCTGCTTCAGGCGCGCGGGCGTCATCAGCCGCTTGCCGAAGATCGCCGCGAAGGTGTGCTGGTGGGCGACGTAGTGCGCCGACAGGGACGTGACCGAGATGTAGAGGTCGACCGGGTCCACGTCGCCGCGGAACACGCCGGCCGCGTGGCCGCGCGCGAGCAGGTCCTGCAGCGTGTCCATCAGCGGGTTGTAGAGCTGCGGAATGCGCTCGGAACGCGCGACGTGGCGTCCTTCGTGGAGGTTCTCGCTGTGCAGCAGCCGCTGGAAGTGCGGGAACTGCGACCAGATGCGCCCGGTGAAGACGACGAGCTGGCGCATCCCCTCGACCGGGTCGAGGTTGCGCAGGTGGAGGTCCTGCTGCCGCGCGCGGATCGCCTCGTAGGTGCGCTCCAGCACCGCCGAGAAGAGATCGTCCTTGGAGCCGAAGTAGTAGTAGAGGACGTTCTTGGCGACGCCCGCGCGCAGCGCGATCTCGTCCATGCGCCCGGCATCGAGGCCGCGCTCCGCGAACTCGCGCGTGGCGGCCGCGAGGATGCCCTCGCGGGTGCGCTGCGACGTCTCGCGCGACGCGGGGCGACCGATGGCCTCGGCGACGGGCGCGTCCTGCATGGGGCGGTCAGCCCGCCTCGTCGGCGGCGATGTGCGCGTCGCGCCGCTCGAACAGCTTCTGGTCGGCGTAGCCCATGGTCTCCGGCTTCCCGCGGCCGAGCATGACCTGGAAGTACACCGGCTCGAGGCTGCGGTTCTCGTAGCCGTGGATCACTCCGGGCGGGGCCGAGACGCACTCCCAGGGGCCGAGACGCGTCCACACCTCGCGGCCCGACTCGTCCTGGACGAAGACGTCGAGGAAGCCCTGCAGGACGAAGAACACCTCCTCGACCTCGTGCGTGTGCGCCGCGTTGCCCTGGCCGGGCTCGACGTACATGATCGACAGCGTGAAGCCGCGCGCCGGGATCACGCTCGGGTCGCCGTGCTTGCCGGAGCCGCCGGCGCCGATGAAGCGGTGCTGGGCGCGCTTGTAGCCCTCGATCTTCGCGTCCTCGAACGCCGCCCAGTCGGGCTTCCGGTCGCGGAAGCGCGCGACGTAGCGGTCCATGATCTCCTCGAGCGACTTGCCGACCAGCTCGGGGGGCAGGGGATGGCGGGCGACGGCGTTCATGCGGGATGCTCCTCTCGTGTGCGTGCACCGCGGTGCGGCGCGATCGGCGGCTCGTGACCCGCGTCGGTGCGCGGCCGCGGGGCGGCGGCGCGACATGCATGCAGATGCACGAATCGGCGCTTAGTCTTGACTTTGTTGACTGGCTAGTCAAGACTTTTCGCCGGCCCCAACCGGCCTTCCAGCAGCCCGGGCGCTTCGCCGGGGCGACAACGTCACCAGGAGCCCGCATGCAAGTCCTCCGCGCCCTCGCGCTCGGCGCAGCGCTCGCCTTCTCCGCCGCCGCCACGGCGCAGGAGTATCCCCAGAAGCCCATCAAGCTCGTGGTCACGCTCTCGCCGGGCTCGACCTCCGACATCCTCGCGCGCACCGTGGGCGAGCACATGGCGAAGAGCCTCGGCCAGCCCGTCGTGGTGGAGAACCGCCCGGGGCTCGGCGGCAACATCGCCGGCGAAGCGGTGGCGAAGTCGCCGGCCGACGGCTATACGCTGCTGCTCGCCACCATCAGCTCGCACGGCATCAACCCGTCGCTCTTCGCGAAGATGCCGTACGACGCGGTGCGCGACTTCACGCCGATCGTCGCGCTCGCCTCCAGCCCCAACGCGCTGATCGTCGGCCCCGACGTCCCGGCGAACTCGGTCAAGGAGCTCATCGCCCTGGTGAAGGCGAAGCAGGGGGACGTGAACTACTCGTCGGCCGGCATCGGGACATCGCATCACCTCGGCGCCGAGCTGCTCGGGTCGATGATCGGGGCGAAGATGACGCACGTGCCCTACAAGGGCTCGCCCGATGCGGTGACCGCGGTCGCGACCGGCCAGGTGACGCTCATGGTGCCGAACATCCCCAATGCGCTGCCCCTCGCCAAGGCGGGGAAGCTGAAGCTGCTCGCCGTCACCACGCCGAAGCGCCTCCCGTGGCTGCCCGACGTGCCCACCGTCGCCGAGTCCGGCCTGCCCGGGTACGAGGTGATCGCGTGGTTCGGCCTCGTCGCGCCGGCCGGAACGCCGCCCGCCATCGTGCAGCGCCTCAATGCCGAGGCGATGAAGGCGCTCGCCGACCCCGGCGTGAAGCAGGCGCTGACCGCGCAGGGCTTCGACATCATGGGCGGCACGCCGGCCGAGTTCGGCGCGTTCATGAAGAGCGAGATCGACAAGTGGAGCCGCGTGGTGAAGGCCTCCGGCGCGAAGGTGGAATGACCGCGATGAAACAGTTCCTGAAGACCCTCGTTGCCGCCTGCGCGCTCGCCGCCGGGACGGCGTTCGCGCAGGACTATCCCGCCAAGCCGGTGCGCGTCATCGTGACGTTCACGGGCGGCGGCGCCGCCGACCTCACCGCGCGCCTCATCGGCGACCGGCTCGCGGAGCTGTGGAAGCAGCAGGTGATCGTGGAGAACCGCATCGGCGCCGGCGGCAACATCGGCGTGGAGGCGGTGCAGCGCGCCGCGCCCGACGGCTACACGCTGCTCCTGCTCGCGAACACCCACGCGATCAACGTGGCGCTGTACCCGAAGCTCCCGTTCGACCTGATGAAGGACTTCGTGCCGATCGCGCTCACCACCTCGAGCCCGATCGTGCTGGCCGTCAACCCGCGGCAGAAGCCGGCCAACCTCGCGCAGTTCACCGACATGCTGCGCGCGCAGCCGGGCAAGCTCGACTACGCGACCTGCGGCGTCGCCACCGCGCACCACTTCGCGATGGAGCTCTACAAGCACGCGACCAAGACCTTCGCCGTCCACATTCCGCACCGCGGCTGCGCGCCGGCGGTGGTGGACACGGTGGCGGGGCAGGTGGACATCGTGCTTGCGACCATGCCCGCGGTGCTGCCCTACGTGAAGCAGAACCGGCTGCGCGCGATCGCCCTCACCACCAGGGAGCGCTCGCCGGCGGCGCCGGACATCCCCACCTTCCGCGAGTCGGGCATCCCGGCGCTGAAGGACTTCGAGGTGGAGAACTACTACGGCTTCATGGCCCCGGCCGGCACGCCGAAGGAGGTCGTCGCCAAGCTCCAGAACGACCTGCGCACGGTGCTGAACCAGCCGGAGCTGAAGCAGCGCCTCGCGGCCTCCGGCCTCGATCCGTTCTTCGTGACCGGCGAGCAGATGAGCGCGCAGCTCACGCGCGACATCGAGAAGTACCGCCGCGCCATCCAGATCGCCAACGTGAAGCCCGAATGACCGTGCGCAAGCTGCAACTCACGCTCGCCTGCTGCGACTACGACCGCACGCGGGCGCTGCTCGACGGCCGCGTGCCGGTCGAGGGCTGCGACATCCTGCCGGTGGCGCTCGAGCCCGAGGAGGCCTTCCATCGGGCATTCAAGTACCACGAGTTCGACGTGAGCGAGATCTCGCTGTCCAGCCACACCATGACGGTGTCGCGCGGCGAGAACCACTACGTCGGCATCCCCGCGTTCGTCTCGCGCCTCTTCCGCCACTCGGGCATCTACATCCGCACCGATCGCGGCATCCGCACGCCGGCCGACCTGAAGGGCAAGCTGGTCGGCCTGCCGGAGTACCAGATCACCGCGAACGTCTGGATCCGCGGACTGCTGCAGGACGACTACGGCGTGCGCCCGCAGGACATCCGCTGGCGGCGGGGCGGCGTGGAGGAGCCGGGCCGGGAGGAGCGCGCCCCGCTGAAGCTGCCGCCGGAGATCGAGCTGCAGCAGATTCCCCACGACCGGACGCTGTCGGGAATGCTGGAGTCGGGCGAGCTCGACGCGGTGATCGGTGCGCGCGCGCCGTCGTGCTTCACGCGCGGCGCGCCCAACGTCGCCCGGATGTTCCCCGACCATCGCCGGGTCGAGGAGGAGTACTTCCGGCGCACGCGGATCTTCCCCACCATGCACGTGATCGGCATCCGCAAGTCGATCGTCGAAGCCAACCCCTGGCTGCCGGCGAGCCTCTACAAGGCGTTCGTGCAGGCGAAGGCGCTGTGCATGGCCGAGCTCGCGCAGATCGGGCACCTCTTCACCAGCCTGCCGTTCGGCGTGTCGGAGCTGGCGGCGACCAAGGCGCTGATGGGCGAGGATTTCTGGAGCTACGGTTTCGAGCCGAACCGGCACGTGCTCGAGACGTTCGTGCGCTATCACCACGAGCAGGGTCTGTCGGCACGGCAGGTGGCGCCGGAGGAGCTGTTCGCGCCCTCGACGCTGGACGTGAGCAAGATCTGAGGGCTGCGCGTGGGAGCGCGGGCTAGGCCCCGATCTCGTCCTCGCGCAGCGCGCGCCACTGCCCGTCGATGAAGCCCTCGATGGGCCGGAAGCGCGCCTTGTAGGCCATCTTGCGGCTGTCGGCGATCCAGTAGCCGAGATACAGATAGGGCAGGTCGAGCGCGCGGCACTGCTCGATCTGCCAGAGGATGTTGTACGTCCCCAGGCTCCCGCCTTCCAGGTCCGGATCGAAGAACGTGTACACCGACGACAGCCCGTCGGAGAGATAGTCGACGATGCTGACCATGGTGAGCCGGCCGTCGTCGCGGAACTCCACGAGCCGGGTGTTCACGCGGCTCTGCAGCAGGAAGTGCGAGTACTGGTCGCGGCTGTCCTGGTCCATGCCGCCGCCGGCGTGGCGCGCGGCCTGGTAGCGCAGGTAAAGGGCGTAGTGCTCCACGCGGAAGCGCAGGCCCAGCGCGAGCGCGTCGAGGGTTTCGTGCCGCTTCCAGGCGCGCCGCTGGTACCGCGACGCCGTGAACTCGCGCACCGGGATGCGCACCGGCACGCACGCGCGGCACGCGTCGCAGTACGGACGGTAGGTGAAGATGCCGCTGCGCCGGAACCCGAGGCGGACCAGCTCGCCGTAGAGCTCATTGCCGATGAGATGCGAGGGCGTCGCGACCTGCGAACGCGCCATCCGCCCCGGCAGGTAGCTGCACGGGTAAGGGGCCGTGACGTAGAACTGCAGTACGGCGTGGGGCAGGTCGTTCAGCTGCGACATGTCTCGGGGGTCTTCTCCGCGGCAGAGCCCCAGTCGGTCCAGGGCCCAGGCCGTCCGGCGTAGTCTACCAACTCGCTCAGGCGGCGTTGGAACTGGGCCCGGGGGATCTCCCGGGCGCCCAGGCTGGCGAGGTGGTCGGTGCGCATCTGGCAGTCGATGAGGCCGAAGCCCGCCTCTTGCAAACGGCGCGCCAGGTGGACGAGGGCGATCTTCGAGGCGTCGCGCGCACGCGAGAACATCGATTCGCCGTAGAACATCCGCCCCAGCGCCACGCCGTAGAGCCCGCCGGCCAGCTGGCCGTCGATCCACGTCTCCACGCTGTGGGCATGGCCGAGACGGTGCAGCCGGCCGTAGGCGGCGCGCATCTCGGCGGTGATCCACGTGCCCGGCTCGCCCTCGCGTGGTGCGGCGCAGGCGCGCAGGACGTCCTCGAACGCGGTATCGAAGCGCACCTCGTACGGCTTGTTCCGCAGGGTCTTCGAGAGCGACCGGCTGACCTTGATCTCGCCGGGCACCAGCACCATGCGCGGGTCGGGGCTCCACCAGAGGATCGGGTCGCCCTCGGAGAACCACGGGAAGATGCCGCGCCGGTAGGCTTCGAGCAGGCGCCGCGGCGACAGGTCGCCGCCGGCGGCGAGCAGGCCGTTGGGCTCGCGCAGCGCCGATTCGAGCGGCGGAAAGGTCGGATCGCGCCCGAGCCAGGGAATCACCCTTCTCCCTTCCTCCTTCGCCCTTCCCGCGCGCCGCGCCTCAGCACTTGACCTGCTGTCGGCAGAAGCTGTCCAGCTCGCTCACCACGCACTGTCCCTCCACCGCGGCGCGCGGCTTGCCGCCGTGCTCGAGCGCGAGCTTGAACTCGAAGCGCGAGAAGAACTCGTTGAACATCTCGCCGCCCAGCGTCCCGACCGCGTAGAGCTCGTCGGTTGCCTTGTCGTGATCGAGCAGGATGGCGGCGAGCGGCTGGGGCGCCGGACCGGCGAGCACGCGCGCGCCTTCGGCCGGATCGTACTGGCTGTGCTCGGAGCAGCAGTGGATCACCTGCGCGTGGCGGTTCCCGGGGGTGAGCTCGGCGCGATAGCTGATGAAGCTGATGTCGCGGGTGGGGTAGGTGAGCTTGTGGGCGCAGATGGCGGAGTACGCGACGACCCCGTTGCCGGCGCCGGTGCCGCCGTTCCACGCGTACTCGCGCTTGTCGGCGGTCCGGAGCGTGGCCGCAGGCCGGGTCGCCTTGCCGAGATTCAGCAGGAAGCAGGGCGTCGAGGCGTAGGGGTAGTGGAAGATGAGGTTGCGCTGCACGGGAATCGCCTTGCTCTTCAGCGGGCGGCCCTTGTCGTCCACGAGCCGGACGCGGTTGTAGAGCCTGGGCTTCGCCTCGCCCGCGGCGAACGCAGGCAGCGTGCAGGCCATCGCCGCACCGGCGCACCCGATCATGAAGTCGCGTCGTTCCATGGGTCTCCTGCTCGTCACGAGGCGGGCGTCGGGGGCGGGATGTCGCCCGCGTGCAGGCGGAAGCCGCCGTTGCGGCGATCCTCGAAATAGTGGCGCAGGGTCGTCGCGACCGTGCGGAAGGCGAGCTCCTTCCACGGGATCTCGTTCTCGTAGAAGAGTGCGACGTCGAGGCTCTCCTCGCCGGGCCCGAAGTCGAGGTCGAGCAGGCGCGCGCGGTAGAAGATGTGCACCTGGTTGATGTAGGGCACCGAGAGCACGCTGAACATGTCGGCGAGCTCGATGCGCGCCTTGGCTTCCTCGAGGGTCTCGCGGCGCGCGGCGTCCGCGACGGTCTCGCCGTTCTCCATGAAGCCGGCGGGCAGCGTCCACAGTCCGTACCGCGGCTCGATGGCGCGGCGGCAGAGCAGGATGCGGTCCTCCCACTCGGGGATGCTGCCGATCACCATCTTCGGGTTGGAGTAGTGGATGGTGCCGCACGCGTCGCAGACGTGGCGGGGCAGGGAGTCGCCGGGCGGAACCTTCAGCGCCACGGGGGCGCCGCAGGCGGAGCAGAACTTCATGAGCGGGTCGCGAATGGGAGTGACGCTATGATAGCGCGACACCCTCCGCCGCCCATCATGCGCCCGTCCCGGATTGCCGCCCTTCTCGCGCGCGAGCTCGCCGCGCCCGCCGCCGTCCGCACGCCGATCATGCTCTGGGGGCCGCCCGGCGTCGGCAAGTCGCGCATCGTCGCCGACATCGCCGCGCGCGAAGGGCTCGCGCTGGTCGACATCCGGCTCGCGCAGCTCGAGCCCACCGACCTCCGCGGCATTCCGTTCCGCGAGGGCCGCAGCGTCGTGTGGTCGATCCCGGCGATGCTCCCCGACGGGCCGCGGGACGGCGAGCGCGGCGTGCTGTTCCTCGACGAACTGACTTCGGCCGTGCCGACGGTCACCGCGGCGGCCTACCAGCTCATCCTCGATCGCCGGCTGGGCGAATACCGGCTGCCGCCCGAGTGGATCGTCGTCGCCGCCGGCAACCGGCAGGGCGACCGTGGCGTGACCTACCAGATGCCGGCGCCGCTCGCGAACCGGTTCGTCCACTATGAAGTCGAGCCCGACCTCGACGATTGGGTGGCGTGGGCGCACGGCGCGGGCATCGACCCGCGCATCGTCGCCTTCCTGCGCTTCCGGCCCGACCTGCTGTTCGACTTCGACCCGCAGCGCCACCAGGCGGCGTTTCCCTCGCCGCGGTCGTGGGAATTCGCGAGCCGCGCGCTCGCGAAGCTCGGGCCGGACGACGCCCTGCTCGGCGATGGCCTGAAGGCGTGCGTCGGCACCGCCGCCGGGCTCGCCTGCCGGGCGTACATCGAGCACGTCGATCGCCTCCCCGATCCGGCGGTGGTGGCGGCGGGACAGAACGCCGATGTTCCGCGCACGGTCGAGCTGCAGTACGCCGCCGCCGCCGCCATCGCGCGCCACGTCGCGCGGCTGCCGCGCGCGGCGCAGGACGGCGCGGTGCCCCACGTGCTCGCGTACGCGCGCCGCTTTCCGCAACGGGAGCTGGGCGTCATGCTCGTCACCGACCTGCAGCGCGTGCTCGGCCGTCCGCTCATCGATTTCCCCCAGTTCGCCGAGTGGGCGGAGGACGTGCACGCGCTGATCGGCTTCGAGCGTGGCTGACGACCGCGCGGCGGCGAAGCTCGCCGCGGCGCGCACCCGCCTGGCGCTGGAGCGGCCCTTCGTCGGCGCGCTGGTGCTGCACCTGCCCGCAATTCCCACGCGCCGCGTGCGGACCTTCGCCACCGATGCGCAGGCGCTTTACTACAACCCGCGGCACGTCGACGCGCTGTCGTTCGCGGACACGCAGTTCCTGCTCGCGCACGAGGCGCTGCACTGCGCGCTGCTGCACTTCGCGCGCCGCGGCCACCGGCTGCACGCCCGCTGGGACCGCGCGTGCGACTACGCGGTGAACCAGCTGCTCGCCGACGAC
>CAZKHE010000059.1:0-26977 GCA_964552535.1 uncultured Enterobacteriaceae bacterium
AGATGAACACCGACCACACGCTGGAGGAGGTCGGCAAGCAGTTCGACGTGACGCGGGAGCGCATCCGGCAAATAGAAGCCAAGGCGCTGCGCAAGCTCCGGCACCCGTCGCGCAGCGAGCGGCTCAAGTCCTTCCTCGAGAACAATTAGGCTTCCCCCCCACCCCGCCCCTCCCCCTGACAGGGGGAGGAGGGTGTCTACCGGATCCGAAGTCCGTGCAGAAATCGCGCCCCGGAAACGGGGCGTTCTTGTTTGAGGACCAGTGATGGCAACGTACGACTACGACCTCTTCGTCATCGGCGGCGGTTCGGGCGGCGTGCGCGCGAGCCGCATCGCGGCGGGCTTCGGCGCCAGGGTCGCGATTGCCGAGAACCACCGGTTCGGCGGCACGTGCGTCATCCGCGGCTGCGTGCCGAAGAAGCTGCTGTCCTACGCCTCGCACTTCCGCGAGGAGTTCGAGGACGCGGAGGGCTACGGTTGGACGGTCGGTCCCACGCGCTTCTCCTGGCCCAGGCTCATCGCCAACAAGGACAAGGAGATCGCGCGGCTGGAGACGGTCTATCGCAACCTCCTCGCGAAGTCGGGCGTGGCGCTCCACGACGCGACGGCGCGCGTGGTCGATCCGCACACCGTCGAGGTCGACGGACGCCGCCTGACCTCGAAGTACCTGCTGATCGCCACCGGCGGGTGGCCGCGCATGCCGGCCATCCCCGGCATCGAGCACTGCATCAGCTCCAACGAGGCGTTCCAGCTTCCCGAGCTCCCGCACCGCGTGCTGGTGGTCGGCGGCGGCTACATCGCGGTGGAGTTCGCGGGGATCTTCAACGGGCTCGGGTCGAAGGTCACGCTGTCGTACCGGGGCGAGGAGATCCTGCGCGGCTTCGACGACGAGGTGCGCGGCCACCTGCACGAGGAGATCGCCGCGAAGGGCATCCGCGTGCTGTGCCGGAGCAACGTGGCGAGCGTCGAGAGGCAGGCCGACGGCACCCTGGTCGCGCATTTCGAGAACCGGATGTTCGAGTCGATGCCGTTCGACGCGGTGATGTTCGCGACCGGACGCACCCCGAACACGCGCTCCCTGGGTCTCGAGGCCGCGGGCGTCGCGCTGCGGGACGACGGTGCGGTGATCGTGGACGCACGCTCGTGCACCAACGTGCCCTCCATCTACGCCGTGGGGGACGTCACCGACCGCATCAATCTCACGCCCGTCGCGATCCGCGAGGGCCAGGCGGTGGCGACCACGCTCTTCGGCGGCCACGAGGCGAGCGCCGACCACGCCGACGTGCCGAGCGCGGTGTTCAGCCAGCCTCCCATCGGGACCGTCGGTCTGACCGAGCAGCAGGCGGCGGCGAAGTACGGCACCGTCGAGGTCTACCGGACGCACTTCCGGCCGCTCAAGGCGACGCTCTCCGGCCGCGCGGAGCGCACGCTCATGAAGCTCGTCGTCGATCAGGCGAGCCAGCGCGTGGTGGGGGCGCACATGGTCGGCGCCGACGCGCCCGAGATCATCCAGGGCATCGCCATCGCGGTGAAGGCCGGCCTCACCAAGCGGCAGTTCGACGCCACCGTCGGCATCCACCCGACCGCCGCGGAGGAGTTCGTCACGCTGAAGGACCACAGGGTGGTCAGCGCCGCCGTGGTATAAGGCGCCCGTTCCCCGGCTCGGGAGGCCGTCTGGATACCTTCGTCGTTGCGATCGCCAAGGCGGTCGTGCTCGTCCCGGTCACCCTGCTGCCGATCATCAATCCGCTCAGCACGGCGCCGGTGTTCGTCGCGACGCTCGCCGGCAATCGCGGCGCGGGCAAGCGCCTCGCGCGCCAGGTGGCGATCAACAGCTGGATCGTGATCGTCGCCTCGATGCTGATCGGCACCTACGTCCTCGCGCTCTTCGGCATCTCGCTGCCCGTGGTGCGCGTGGCCGGGGGGCTCCTGGTTGCCGCCACCGGCTGGCGGATGCTGCACACGACCGACGACGACGACGTGCACGCCGCGGCGGTCGAGGAGACCGTGACGCTCTCCGATGCCGAGATCGTCCGGCGCAGCTTCCTGCCGCTCACGTTCCCGCTCACCACCGGTCCGGGCACCATCGCCGCGGCGATCGCGCTCGGCGCGCAGATCCCGTCCAACCCCGTGCTTTTCGTCGCCGGCGCCGCCGCGGCGGGGATGGGCGCACTGCTCGTCGCGATCGTCCTCTACTTCATCTTCGCGAACGCGGCATCGGTGCTCGCGCGTCTGGGGCAGATCGGCACCATGGTGATGATCCGCCTGATGGCGTTCATCCTGCTGTGCATCGGCATCCAGATCATCTGGACCGGGTTTGCGGAGCTCGCCGGGATCGGGACGTGATAACGCGTGTTCGTTGTCCGGCGTGCGCGCATCGCCGCGCCCCTATAATCGTTTGGACGGGCCTATAGCTCAGCGGTTAGAGCAGGGGACTCATAATCCCTTGGTCCCTGGTTCGAATCCAGGTGGGCCCACCGATGCAGCCGCGCCTCACCGCATCGCTGCTGCCCCGGGCGCCCGGCGGTACACGTACGCGCTCTCGATCGCGTCCCGCGTCACCACGCCGTAGGTCAGAGGTGGCCCGGCCGAGCGCCGCGCCACGTACAGGGCGTCGGTGCCGCTTGCGTCCATCCGGTCGAGTGCTTCCTGCAGGGTCGCTTCGAGGGCGATGGGGCCGACCTGCAACCTGGCGGCAGGCAGCTCCAGAAGATCCAGCGTCGCCGGCCCCTGCGGGTCCAGGCTCTCGCGCGCGAGATCCATGCCGCGCAGCAGCGCCTCCGGACCCTCGGGCCCGGTCGCGATGATCCAGCGCGGCGTGTCGACCAGCGCGGCCTCGATCGCCTCGCGGGAGGCGAGCCGGGGCAATGGCACGACCGAGAGATCCATGACGGCCCCGACGCTCACGCGGCGGAGCGACTGGGTGATCGGGTCGTTGCGGTAGTCGAGCCCGCGCGCGCGCAGCAGCGCGATGAAGATCGGCTGCTGGCCGAACACCACGCGCGACATGCCGTAGGCGGCGATCACCGCGAGCATGCCCGGCCAGATGATGTGCGGATTGCCGGTGAGCTCGAGCATCGCGGTGAGGGCGGCGAGGGGCGCGTGCAGGGTTCCCGCCATCATCGCGCCAAGTCCGATGAGCGCGTAGAAGCCGGCCGCGGACACGCCGTCTCCGGGCCCGAGGAGTGCGCCGAGGGTTCCGCTCGCCCCGCCGGCAGCCGCGCCGATCAGGAGGATCGGCCCGATGAGTCCAGCGGGAACGCCGAGCCCGATGGCGGCGCCGGTGGAGAGAAGCTTGAAGACGACGATCGCGACGAGCGTCGTGGCCGGGACCGCGCCCAGCAGCGTGGCGGCGATGGTGTCGTAGCCGATGCCCATGATCTGCGGCGCGGGGAGTGCGCAGGCGCCGGCGATGACGCCCGCCAGCAGCATCCGCAGCGCGAACGGCCAGCGATGGGTCCGGGAGGCGGTGGTCCGCACGAGCCGGTTGAAGGCGGCGGCGAGCACGCCGATGGCGAGGCCCATCGCGAGCACGAACGGCAGTTCGGCGAGCGACACGAGCGTCATCTGGGGCACGGCGAAGGACGCGTCGTTGCCGTACGCAAGGTGCGTGAGCGCGGTCGCGCTCACCGCCGCGAGGATCACCGGGGCGAAACCGACCACCGTGTACTCCATGAGCACCACCTCGATGGCGAACGCCACGCCGGCCAGCGGCGTGTTGAACGAAGCCGCGATCGCCGCCGCGACGCCGCACCCTGCGAGGATCCGCAGGCTGTTGTTGGGCAGCCCGAGGCGCTCCCCGGAAGCGCTGCCGACCGCGGCCCCGATGTGGATCGCCGGCCCCTCGCGTCCCACCGGCATCCCGGTGATGATCGCGGTGGCGGCCGCGAAGAACTGCACCACGGCATTGCGCAGGGGCAGCTTGCCGTCGTGATAGGCGAGGCGCTCCATGACGTGGATGACACCGACCTGACGCATCCGCTCCGGCAAGACCGCGAACACGAGCGCAAGCGCGAGGCCGCCGAGGATCGGCAGCGCGAAGCGCAGCTCCGGGCGCAGCGCTTCGTAGTTCTCCGGTCCGCCCGGCGGCAGGAACGCGGCCTGGACGGTCTCGATGAGCATGCGAAAGGCGATCATCGCGAGCGCGGCGAGCAGCCCGCACGCGATGCCGAGGACGGCGAGCTGGGGCAGCGCCTCCGCGTGCGACGCGCGCAGGCGCTGATGGTCGAGCGCGCGCACCAGCGTGCCGCGAAGCCGTCTCAGACCGTCGGCCATCGTCCCGGGAAGGCGGAGGCGTACATGCGGCTACGGTAACGGCCCGTGCGCGACCTCACAAGCACCGCTTGTCCGCCAGGCCGCGGGGACGGGCACGACTGTTGCGCGCAGCCCCCCGTCGCCACCGATTGCCGAGGGCCTCATGGATCCCCCTCTCCTGTTCGATTCCGTCGCCGGGCTGGTGCGCGTCGTCGTCATGGCGGCCCTGTCGTACGCCGCCCTCGTCGCGCTGCTGCGCATATCGGGGAAGCGGACGCTCACCAAGATGAACGCCTTCGACCTCGTCGTGACGGTGGCCCTGGGCTCGACGCTCGCCACCGTGATCCTCTCGCCCGACGTGGCCCTCGCCGAAGGGACGCTCGCCCTGGCGATGCTCGTGGGGATGCAGTTCGCGATCACCTGGCTGTCGGTGCGCAGCGCGACGGTGAAGCGCCTGATCAAGTCCGAGCCGTCCCTCGTGTTCCACGACGGAGCGATGTTACCGCGTGCGTTGCGGCGGCAGCGCGTGACGGAGGAGGAGGTGCGCGCTGCCATCCGCGCCGAAGGCGTCAGGCGCTTGCAGGATGTCGAGGCCGTGATTCTCGAAACCGACGGCAGCTTCACCGTCCTGTCCCGGGGAGCGCAGACGGCAACGAGCGCATCGCAGGACGTCGCGCTTCTTTCCGCGGCAGGCTCGCGCTCCGCCGTCGACCCAAGCCGGCGCGCATCTGCCTGAACGGGAACGGTTTGCGGGGCGGCGACCGCGGCCTCGGGAACTTTCGCGTCGCGGCGCCGGTCCCCCCCAAGGGCGGTTTGCGACCGCGGCGTCCCTTCTTTCCCATCCTCGTCAATGAATCGGCGGCTCCCCGGCCGCTCGACCCCGGACTGCACATGAACGAACTACTGGACCGAGAGTTCCTGCGCATCAGCCTGCTCAACTGGCTGTACGCCGGGGCGGTGGCGTGCGTGAGCTTCGCCGTCATCACGACGCTGCTGCGCCTTGCGCGGGTGCGGCTGGCCGCCCTCGCGCGGCGCACGTCCGCGCAGCTGGACGACGCGCTGGTGGGGGTGCTGTCGACCACCAGCCCCGCGCTCGTCCTGCTCGCATCGGTGCTCATCGGCGCGACCGTGCTGGAACTGCCGGGCGCCTGGTCGGCGCGCGTGAGCCACCTGTGGTTCATCGTGATCGCATTGCAGGTGGGCCTGTGGGGCAACCGCGCCATCGCCCTGTGGACAGCAGACCGGCGCGACCGCGACCAGGGGGCGTCGCCGCAGCAGGCGAGCGCGACCGCCTCGATGCTGTCCATCATGCTGCGCGTGCTGCTCTGGGCGACGGTGCTGCTCGGGATCCTCGCCAACCTCGGCGTCAACATCACCGCGTTCGTGGCGAGCCTCGGCATCGGCGGCGTGGCGGTCGCCCTGGCGGTGCAGAACATCCTCTCCGACCTGTTCGCATCGCTGGCCATCGCATTCGACAAGCCCTTCGAGGTCGGCGACTTCATCGTGGTCGGCGACGTCCTCGGCAGCGTCGAGCACGTCGGCCTCAAGACCACGCGGCTGAGAAGCCTCTCGGGCGAGCAGGTGGTGTACTCGAACACCGAACTCCTGAAGAACACCATCCGCAACTTCAAGCGCATGTACCAGCGCCGCGTGCAGTTCGGCTTCGGAGTGACCTACGACACCGATCACCGCCAGCTGGAGGCGCTGCCCGGCGTCGTGCGCGGCATCGTCGAGTCGATCGAGAAGACCCGTTTCGACCGGGCGCACTTCAAGGCCTTCGGCGCGAGCTCGCTGGACTTCGAGGTCGTGTACTTCGTGCTCGATCCGGACTTCAACGTGTACATGGACATCCAGCAGCGGATCAACCTCGAACTGGTGCGCGCGCTCGCCGAGCGCGGCGTCGAGTTCGCCTTCCCGACCCGGACGCTGCACGTGAGCACCGTCCCGACGACGGAAGACGCCGGCCAGGGACGCCGGCCGCGGGCGGTCGCGGCCAGGCCGTGAGGGTCGTGGCATGGCGGTTGCGTGGCGGGCGAATTCGCCGCGACGCGGCGTCCGCCTGCCCCCATGGACAGCTTCATCCGCCTGGTCGGTCCCAATCGCGCCGTGGAAGTGTTCGGCGTGGTGCTGGTCGGGGTGAGCGCCGAGAACGGCAAGAAGCTGCTGTTCACGCTCGTCTTCATCCTGGTCGTCTACCTCCTGCAGCGGCTCGTGCGGCGGCTCGCGGCGGCCATGCTGCGCGACCGCGGCGACGAGCGCCTCTTCTTCTGGGCCCGGCAGGGAATCCAGCTCGGGGCGGCGCTGCTGGTGGTCGTCGGCCTGCTGTCGATCTGGTTCGACGACCCGACGCGGCTCGCGACGGGCCTCGGGCTGATGTCCGCGGGACTCGCCTTCGCGCTGCAGAAGGTCATCACCGCCATCGCGGGGTACTTCATCATCCTGCGCGGCCGGACGTTCAACGTCGGCGAGCGCATCCGGATGGGCGGGGTGCGCGGCGACGTGATCGCGCTCGGCTTCACGCAGACCACCATCATGGAGATGGGTCAGCCGCCGCCGGTGCAGGGCGACGAACCGGCCATCTGGGTCAAGAGCCGCCAGTACACCGGGCGCGTGGTCACCGTGAGCAACGCGACCATCTTCGACGAGCCGGTCTACAACTACACGCGGGAGTTCCCCTACCTCTGGGAGGAGTTGTCGGTGGCCGTGCCGTACCACGCGGACCTCGCCCGCGCCGAGTCTCTGCTCCTCGATTGCGCGCGCCGGCACACCGTGGACCTCGGACGCGCGGGGGCCGAGGCGCTCGAGGAGATGCGGCGGCGGTACTTCGCAGCCGCGGCGGAGTTCGAGCCGCGCGTGTACCTGCGCATCACCGAGAACTGGCTCGAGCTCACGGTCCGGTTCGTGGCGACGGACCGCGGCGTACGGGAGCTGAAGGACAGCATGAGCCGCGAGATCGTGCGCGAGTTCCAGGCGGCGGGGATCGGCTTCGCATCGTCCTCGCTCGAGATCGTCGGTCTGCCGCCGCTGCGCCTCGAGACAGGAGCGCGCGCACCGCGGCCGGACTGACAATCCTTTCCGCGTTGCCTGTAAGCCTGGCGGAGGCGGCCCCGATTCTGACGCGGATCGGCGGCCGGTTGAAATCGGCTCCATTCGCGACCCTTTCCGGATCAGTGGTGTAGCTCGATCCCGACACTTCACGGCGCGCCTCTTGCAGCGGGAGGCGGATTCCCTCCCGAACCCGTACGAGGTCCCCGATGAACCTACGACTCAAGCATTCCATTCGCGTCCTGATGCCGGTGCTCGGCCTGTCCCTCGCCGTCGGCGCCCAGTCGCAGGACAACGCAGCGAACCGGTCCACCGGCAACGAGCAGGCGCCGCAATCCGGCGCGGCACAGGAAGCGGCGCCGCAGGGCAGCGCCATCCAGGGCACGACTCAACCGGGCACGGCGCAAGGCGCCACGCCGGGTTCGCCGGCAGGCACCACGGCCGAAAGCGGCGCGACGGAAAGCGCCGCCGCGCCGGGCAGTCCTCAGCAGGGCTCGCCCGGGCCGACCGGTGCAGCGGGTCCGGCGCCGTCGCAGCCCGCTGCGGGGCGGACGGCGCAGTCCGGCGGCGAGCGCACGGCGCAACGCCGAATGACCGGCGAAGTGCGGGCGTCCGACCTCATCGGCAAAAGCGTGGACGCCGCGCGCCAGCAGGACATCGGCGAAGTGGCAGACCTCATCGTCGATGCGAACAGCGGTCGCATCGGCTACGCCGTGCTCTCGATCGGCGGGTTCCTCGGCATCGGCGAACGGCTCGTCGCGTATCCCGCCGATCGCCTGCAGCTCGCCGAGGACGGCGAGCGCGTCCGCGTGGACGCGACGCGCGACGAGCTGCGGCGGGCGCGCACCTTCGCGCGCGACCAGTGGCCGGACTGGAACCTGTCGACGACGCAGGACCGCCGGCGCGGGGCGTCGCGCGGCGAATCCCAGGAAATGACGAATGCGCGTTGGGCGCGCGCGAGCCAGCTGCTCGAGGCCGATGTCCGTACGGGACGGGGCGACGACGTGGGCAACGTCGAGGACCTCGTCGTCGACCTGCGCGGGCGCAAGGTCAACTATGCCGTGGTCTCCTTCGACCAGGGATGGCTGTCCGGGGAACGCATGGCCGCGCTGCCGATGAACGCCTTTCGCGCATTGCGGTACGACGACAGCCTGGGCAGCGACCTCGTGATCCAGATCTCGCAGCAGGAGGTGCAGAGCGCGCCCCTCGTGTCGGAAAGCGACCTGCCCGACGATCCTGCCGACTTCACCCGCGACATGAACCTCTACTCCCAGGAGATGGGCTGGCGCCCGGTCTATCCGGGCGGCGCCGTCGGCGTCTCCGACCCGGGCAGCGGCCGTGCCGAGGGCACGGACCGCGGGCCGCGTGCGGTGGGCGACGACCGGCGGGGCCGCGTCCCGGCGCCGGAGGCGAGCTCCCTGGACCGCGACTTCCGCGCGAGCGACGTGATCGGCATGAGCGTGCAGAACCCCCAGGGCGAGGACCTCGGCGAGATCCACGACCTCGTGGTCGACATCAACAACGGGCGCGTGCACTACGCGGTCCTCTCGTTCGGCGGCTTCCTGGGGCTCGGCGAGAAGCTCTTCGCCTACCCGGTCAGTCTCTTCCGCATGGGACGCGACTGGAGCGAGGTCGTGCTCGACATCGAACGCGAGAAGCTCGAGAACGCGCCCGGCTTCGAGCGCAATGCATGGCCGGACTGGAACAGCACGGAGTACCGCGACACGATCGATCGCCACTATGGCAACGAGGTGCGCCAGCCGGCGCAGAACGCGCGGTTCGTGCGCGCGAGCCGAGTGCTGGACGGCGAGGTGCGGACTGCGGGCGGCGACGACGTCGGCGACGTCGAGGACGTGGTGGTGAACCTGCGCGAGGGCCGCGTGCGCTTCGCCGTCGTGTCGTTCGATCCCGGGTGGCTGCAGATCGAGCGCGACGTCGCCTTGCCGATGAAGGCGTTCAACGCCCAGCGCGAGGGCGACGACCTCGTGGTCCGGGTGGACCGCCAGAGGTTGCGCGACGCACCCGTCTTCGACACGTCGTCCTGGCGCGGGTATGACCCCTCCTACCAGGGCTATGTGGACCGCTACTCGACGGGCATGGGCTGGGGGCCGGTGTATCCCCGTGGCTACGGGCTCGGCGCGTACGGGTACGGCTACGGCGGCTTCGCCCACCCGCCCGTCTACGGCTACCGTCCCGGTACGGGCGCGCGGGACGGCGAGATGCAGGAGCGCACCAGCACGGCCGGCATGGACAACGAGCGCGAGGTCCCGGCGCCCGCCGAGGAACGGCGCTGACGCCGGCTCACGGCGTGGTCAGCTTGATCTCGATGCGGCGGTTTCGGGCGAGCGCCTGCGGCGAGTTCCCTTCGTCCACCGGACGGAACTCGCCGAACCCGGCGACCGCGAGCCGCTCAGGCGGGATGCCCTGCTCGATGAGGAAGTCCACCACCGATTGCGCGCGCGCCGTCGACAGCGCCCAGTTGCTGGCGAAGCGCTGCGTGGCGATCGGGCGCACGTCGGTGTGCCCGCCGACCTGAAGGATCCACTCGATGTCCGCGGGGATGCGGCCGGTGATGGTCTTCAGCGTGGCGGCGAGCTTGGCGATCTGGCGCTCGCCTTCCGCAGAGAGCTGATCGGAGCCGCTCGGGAAGAGCAGCTCGGACTGGAACACGAAGCGGTCGCCGACGACGCGGATGCTCGGATCGGTGCCGAGCACCTGCCGCAGCCGGCCGAAGAATTCCGAGCGATAGCGCGCGAGGTCCTCGGCCTTGCGCGCGAGCGCGAGGTTGAGCCGGCGGCCGAGGTCGTCGATCTGCGCGTCCTTCGCCTTCGCCGCCTTGTCGGATGCTTCCAGGGCGGCGGCGATCTGCGCCAGCTGCTCGCGCAGCAGGCGCACCTGCTCGGTCAAGGTCGCCACGCGGCCCTGGAGCTCGGTGCTGCGACCGGTCGCGGCTTCGGTCTCGTCGGTCTGCGCGCGCAGGCGCGCCTCGAGCTCGGCGAGCGTCGCCTCGAGCGCGCTGCGCCGTTCCTGCAGCGCGGCGACCTCCGAGGCGCGCTGGCTCGCAAGATCGTCGGCGCGCTGCCGCTCGAGCGCGAGCGTCTGCGACAGGGCACGCACCTGGTCGGCGAGCTCGTCGAGGGCGCGGTCCCGGCTGGTGAGTGCACCGCTCAGCGCGTACTGCCCGAGGACGAACACGAGCAGCATGAACACGAACACGAGCAGGATGGACGCGAGGGCGTCCACGAAGCCCGGCCAGACGTCGAAGGTGCCGCGGCTGCGCCGCGCGGCGCCGATCATGGGCGCGTGCCCTTCACGCCGGTTCGCGGCCGAGGCTGTGCGCGAGCAGGCGGATCTCGCGCCGGAGCTCCTCGGGCACGTCCTCTCGCGCACGCGCGACGAGGTCGACCAGTCGACCGATCGAGACGTCGACGCTGCGCAGGTGCTCGCGCATCTCGTCGTAGCCGCTCACGGCCCGATCCACCTGCGCCGCCAACTGTGCCATGGCCGGCTGAAGATCCGTCTGGTTGCGCGCCATCGAGACCACGAGCTTCTGCTCCGCGCGCAGGTGATCGGACAGCTCCGCGAGGCGATCGGCCAGCACGGTGACGCCGGACTGCGTGGCGCGCCGCTCGTCCTCGGTACGCGACAGCGCGCGGCTCAGCGTGTTGAGGTTGTCGGCGGTCTGCTCCAGCAGCGCCTCGATGTACGTGGGCAGCGGATGGTCGCCCTCCACCGAGAGCCCGCCGCCGGGCAGGTGCGCGAGTCCCGACAGCCACTCCTCGGTATCGGCATAGAAGGCGTTCTGTGCATGCCCCGACTGCAGGTCGAGCACGCCCAGCACCAGCGCGCCGGCGAGGCCGAAGAGCGAGCTGCTGAACGCGGTTCCCATGCCGCCCAACGGCGCCTGCAGGCTGCGGCGCAGCGTCTCGAAGGTCGCGCCCTCGTCGCCGCCGGAGATGCCGCCGACCACCGCGCCGACGCCGCGTACGGTGTCGAGGAGGCCCCAGAAGGTGCCGAGCAGGCCGAGGAAGATGAGCAGCCCGACGATGTAGCGCGACACCTCGCGGGACTCGTCGAGGCGCATGCGCACGCTGTCGAGGAGCGAACGCATCGCGAGCATCGAGACGCGGAAGTTCTCCCGGTCGCGGCCGCGCAGCACCTGCGCGATGCCGGCGACCAGCCGCGGCGTGCGCCGCGGCGGAATGCCGCGCCGGGTGTCGTGCAGCCACTCGCCGGGCTCGCGCAGCGCCACGACATGCGCGATGTTGAGCGCGATGCCGACGACCAGCACCGCGAGGATGAGGCCGTTGAACACCGGGTTCGCCTCGAAGGCCGCCGCGAGGGGCCGGTACAGCACCGCGCACCCGAGGGCGACGGCGCCGAGGAAGAGCGACATCCAGACAAGCATGCGGCGCGCGTCGGTCATGACGGATCCTCGATGGAAGGCGGGGAGCGGCAACGGCACGTCCGTGCGCGCCGCGTCGTGCGCTGCGCTCGCTCGCCGCCGCGAACGGGCCTGCGACGAGCGTGACTTACGGTAACACACGGTCCTCGCCAGGTCCGGCGCGGCCCGGCGATGCGCGACGCTGCGCCGGAAAGGCCTTTTGCGACCGGGCCTAAGCGCGGTTCGCGAGGCGAGCAGCGGCCCTGCGCGGGGCGTCGGTAGGCTCTAGAACTTGCCGGTTGAGGCGTGCCGACTGCATCGCGGCGGGTGCGTCGGATGGGGGACCCCACGGCGCCATGCGGCAAACCGGGTCGTCAGCGGACGACACTCTGGCACCGATCTCGCAGGACATGCGGGACATGGAGGCGCACGTCGAACGCCTTCGCGCTCAGTCAACCGTCACAGGAGACCTCGCACATGCGACACCCGATCACGACTCTCGTCATCGCAATCGCCGCCGGCTTCGGGGCGCCGGCGCTCGCGCAGTCCACGAGCGGAGCGTCTCAGCAGGCCAGTCCGTCGACGCAGCAGCAGCGCAACCAGGGCACGCAGCAGCAGGGCGACAAGGCCATGCAGCAGCAGGGTGGCCAGGCTGGCGCGCAGGGAAGCGCGCAGCAGGGCGCGGAGCGCACCATCCCCCATCCGGTCTCGATGAGCCAGACCGTCACGCTCAACGGCACGGTGCAGTCCATCGATCGCGACAAGCGCCGCGTCAGCATCAAGGGCGACGACGGCAAGACGGCGGTGCTCCGCCTCGGGCAGAACGTCGCCAACCTGGAAAAGCTGAAGCAGGGTGACCGCGTCACCGCCCGCTTCACCGAGGCCTTCGCCGTTGCGATCGCGGAGGGTGGCGAGGAGGTTCGGCCGCGCATCGAGCAGCAGGTGGCGACGAACCGCACGCGCGGCGAGCAGCGCGGGATGGGCACCGTGGAGCAGACGGTGATGATCGCCGAGGTGCAGTCGGTCGACCGCCAGAACAGCAGGGTCACGCTGCGCGGGCCCGACGGTCAGAACATGACCATCAACGTGCAGGACCAGCAGGCGCTGAAGGGCATCGACAAGGGCGACAAGGTCGTGACGTCCGTCGTCGAGGCCGCCGCGCTGTCCATCGATCCGGCAGGCGGTGGCGCGGGGCAGGGCCAGGCGTCGGGCGGCGCATCGAGCGGCAGCGGCTCTGCCGCCTCCGGTGCGTCGCCCAGCGGAGCCGGTACGGCGGGCGAGACGTCGGGCAACACGCAAGGCACCCGGCAACCAGGCATGCAGGGGGGCGGCACGGGTGGCAGCGCGGGTACGAAGCAGCAGTAACCCGTCTGCACGGCCGGTCCCCGAGACCGGCCGCTTCCGCCGGCACGTCCGGTCCAGCAGCCGGTCGTGCGGGCACGGATGGTGCCTTCGCGAGGCCGATGCTGCGCTACCTGCTCCAGCGGCTCCGGGCCAGCTTCTGGTTCCTGCCGACGCTCATGACACTCGGCTCCGTCGGCCTCGCGCTCGCGGTGGGCTGGATGGACAGCGCCGAGTGGGCGCGCGGCATCCACCTCTGGTCCAAGCAGATGTCGCTCGGTGCGGAGGGGTCTCGACAGGTCGTCTCGACGGTCGCCGGCGCCATGATCACCGCGGCGAGCCTGGTCTATTCCATGACGCTCGTCGCGCTCACGCTGGCGGCGCAGAGCGCCGGCCAACGCTTGCTGCAGGAGTTGATGAGCAACCGGACGATGCAGGTTTCGCTCGGTCTCTTCCTCTCCACCTTCGTCTATTGCCTGCTCGTGCTGAGGACGATCGTCGGCGAGGAGGGCGTCCCGGTCCCGAACCTCTCGGTCGCCGTCGCCATCCTGCTCGCCATCACCAGCTTCGTGTGGCTGATCTACTTCATCCACTCGCTCGCGGGCGACATCCAGACGCACAGCATCGCCGCGGTGGTGGCGCGCCAGTTGACCGGGGCGCTGCGCCGCGAGGCGGCGACCGAAGCGGAGTCGCCCGCGCAGCCGCTGGGGGTGCGGGCGGGAACGGGATCGCTCGTGCTCGCCCAACGCACCGGCTATCTGGAGGCGCTCGACGAGGAAGCCATCGTTGCGGCGGCCGCGAAGTGCGGAGCGCAGGTGCGGCTGACGGTGCGCGAGGGGGATTTTCTCGCCCCCGGTGACCCGCTTGCGGAACGCTGGGGCGGCGAGCGTTATGCCCTCGACCAGGCCATCCAGAAGGCCATCATCGTCGGGCCGCGGCGCACCGCCGCCGGCGACCCGGAGTATCTCGTGCAGCTCCTCGTCGAGATCGCGCTGCGCGCCCTGTCGCCCGGGATGAACGACATGTACACCGCGGTCGCATGTCTGGACCACCTGTTCGGCGCGTTCGCCCAGGTGCTGCCGCACGGGCTTCGCGCGCCGATTCGCTGCGACGACGAAGGACGGACGCGGGTCGAACTCTATCCGACGCGGCTCGCGGATCTGGTCGAGGCGGCGTTCAATCCCATCCGCGAAGCGGCCGCCAACAACCTGCCCGTCGCGTTGCGCATCCTCGAGACCCTCGATCGCATGGCAGGGCGAGCCGGCGAGCCGGACACCCGGGAAGCGATCATGCTGCAGGCGGAGCTGACAGCCACTGCCGCGATCCGGCATGCGGAGACGGACCATGACCGCGAGGCGCTGTCGCGGCGGCTGTCCGCGGTACGGACCAGCATCGAGGCGCACGGCGGGTCGCCTGACCCGGCGGCGGACGGTGCCGCACGCGGCGGACGCGGTGGTCCGACGGCCGCGAAGGCAGCCACGTAACGCCTGCTGCCCGCCTTCCCGCAATTGCCGACGCCGAGCGCCTAGAAGACGAGGGACAGTACGCCGGTGACCGTCAGCAGGCCGATGACGAAAATGATGCCGATGATCCAGCCGATGATCTTGAGCATGCTTGCTCCACAGGAATGGCGTGCATTGGCACGCGCTCGTTACCGCGTCGGGCGGGGGAGGCCGAGGGTGTCCCGGAACTGCACCGCGTACTCGCGGTCGCTGTCGCCCGGACGCACGCGCAGGGCGAAATCGTGCACCTCGCCCGGGCGGCTCACCAGGAACGTCCCGATGTAGGAGACGCGCTGGTTCGCGACGGTTGCGCGGATCTCGACGGGTCGGGCGCGCCGGGCCGCGTCCTCGACGGAGGCGGTGATCGCCGCCGGCACCGTCGGGGCATTCGCGTCGCTGCCGCGCTGGACGACGACGTTCAGGATGCCGACATTGACGTCCCGGTCGATGCCGTACTTCTGGGTCATCTCCACCGGGAGGCTGGTGCTCGATACGGCGTTCGCCCGCAAGGTATAGCCGTCCAGCTCCACGACGTGCGGCCCTGCGTCCTGCGGCTGCGCGACCGCCAGCGAGGCGGACGCGAACAGAGCGGCAGCGGCACTTGGCAGCCAGGACGGATGCGGCGGGAAGAGGGCATTCGTTCGCATGGCATCGCCTTCGCAGTCTTCGTGCCAGGCGATGCCGCGAGGCGGCGCGGCGGTGGGGACGCGGGAGGCGGGGGGGCGCTACGCCGGCTCCAGGCCCAGGGCGTCCTCGATCGCGATCTCGAGCTCCGCGAGCTGCACCTCGGAGAGACCCAGGGCCTCGGCCTCGCGGCTGGCGAACAGGGCCGCGTCCGGATCCGGCGTGCCGTCGACGCCGAGCCGCCGGCAGGCGAGGTCGACGAGACGCACGATGGCCATGCAGGGTTCGGGCGTGTCCTCCACGTCGCGATGATGGTCGCGCGCGATGCGCACGTACACTTCCGGCAGGTTCCAGTGCGCCAGCAACGCGGCGCCCTGCTCCGCGTGCAGGGTGTCGAGGATCTCCGCGAGGAAGGTCTCCGAGAGGGCGAGCCGGCCGTGCTCGCGCGTGATGTCCTCGATGACCTTGAGCACGAGCAGCTTGCCGATGTCGTGCAGCAGGCCGCCGAGAAACGCGCAGTCGGACTCCCCGGAGTGCCCCGCGCGCCGGGCGATCCAGCGAGCGCCGATCGCGCTCGCCTGCGCGTTGCGCCACAGCGCGCGCATGTGGCGGTCGATGAGGGGGCTCGGCGAGCGCGCGAGGCTGCGCTGCGCCGCGACCAGGGCGGTCTGGCCGGCGGCCTGCACGCCGAGGCGCTGGATCGCCTGCCGCAGCGAGCGAAGGTCGCCGAGGCCGGCGAAGAACGAGGAGCTCGCCGCACGCATCACCTCGGCGGCGAGCGCCGGATCGCGGGAGATCACCGCTTCCATCTGCTGCACCGAGACGTCCTCCCGGGTGAGCAGCTGCAGCAGCGCGAGTGCGGCCTCGCCGAAGATGGGCAACTCCAGTCCCGACGCGTCGATGCGCTCGGCGACCAGTTGCTTGAGGGGTTTGTTCGGGAGCACGGTCACAGTCCCATGAGACGGCGCAGCTCGGCAAGCGGACGCGGGCGGCCGAGACGCGGCAGATGGCGGATCACCTCGGCGAGCGAGGTTGCGCCCGCCGCGGCCTTCACGAGGCCGTCCTCGAGCAGGGTGACCAGGCCCGAAGTCTCGATCGACAGGCGGCGGATCTCGTACGAGGTGCGGCGGTTGAGGATCGCGTCCTTCACCGCCTCGTTGAGCACCAGCAGCTCGAACACGCCGACACGGCCCGAGTAGCCGGTGAAGCGGCAGTGCTCGCACCCGCGGCCGGTGCCGAAGGACGCCCCGGCGAGGTCCGCGGCGCGCAGGCCGAGCCGCTGCAGTTCCTGCGCATCCGGCGTGTGCGGCTCCGCGCAGTGGCGGCAGACGCGCCGCACCAGCCGCTGCGCGAGCACCGACACGACCGTCGAGGAGATGAGGAAGGACTCGATGTCCATGTTCATCAGCCGCAGCAAGCCGCCGATGGTGTCCTCGGTGTGGAAGGTGGTGAGCACCTTGTGTCCGGTGAGCGCGGCCTGGATCGCGGTCTCCGCGGAGAAGCGGTCGCGGATCTCGCCCAGCACGATCACGTCCGGATCCTGCCGCACCATGTGCCGCAGCGTCTCCTCGTAGGTGAGGTTGATCTGCGGGTTGATCGAGCACTGCGCGATGCCGTCCACCACGTACTCCACCGGATCCTCCGCGGTGACGATGGAGGACTGCTCGTCATTGAGGTGCGCGACGCACCCGTAGAGGGTCGTGGTCTTCCCGGAGCCGGTGGGGCCGGTGACCAGGATGATGCCGCTGGGCAGCTCCAGGGCGTCCTGCAGGAAGCGCTCCAGCACGCGGGGCGGCATGCCGATCTCGTGCAGGTCGCGGAGCTCCGCACGGCGGTTCAGGAGGCGCATCACCACCTTCTCGCCGTGCAGCGTCACGTAGAAGGAGCAGCGGATGTCGGTGGCGAGCCCGGTGTCCGGATCCTCGAACAGGATGCGTCCGTCCTGGTGACGGCGCTTCTCCGCGAGGTCGGCGCGCGCGAGCACCTTGAGGCGGCCGAGCACCGCCGGCAGGAGGGCCTTCTCGACGTCGCGCCAGTGCACCAGGACGCCGTCGATGCGCATCCGCACGCGCAGGACGCCGGCCAGCGGCTCGACGTGGATGTCGCTCGCCTGCAGCTTGAGCGCCTCGGCGATCATCGCGGCAACGAGCGCGACCACGGTGGAGTCGTTGTGCACCACTTCCACCGACCGGCGCTGCAGCGTCTGCTCGGCCGCGGCGAGCGCCTCGACGATGGCGCGCGGGCTCGCGATTGCCGGCGTGACCTTGCAGCGGAACGTCTGGCGCGCCGCGTCGATCACCGGCTCGTCCGTGGGGTCGGCCATCACGAGGATCATTTCGTCCTCCGCTCCGGCGAGCGGCGCGACCCGGTGCTGCGCGCACCACTTCGGGCCCGCGAGCTGCAGCAGCCGCCGGTCCACCGCGTTGGCCGCGAGGTCCGCGAGCGGCAGGCCGAGCTGGTCGGACAGGACGTGCGTGAGGGTCTGCTCGTCGATGAAGCGGTGGGCGACGAGGATCTCGCCCAGGCGCTTGCGCTCGGGGCTGTTGCGCTGGATGGTCAGCGCGCCCTCGAGCGCATTCGGCTTCAGGTAGCCCAGCTCGACGAGCAGGGTGCCGAGGCGGACGGCGTTGCGGTTGCGCACCAGCGTCTGCCGAACCTGTTCCGGGGTCACCATGCCGAGGTCGCGCAGGACCCGCAGCGTGGGCTGTCCGCCGGCGAGCTTCCGGTGCACCCGCAAGGCGTACTGGCGCTGCTCGGCGGTGATGACCCCATCGGCCACGAGCAGGTCGACGATCTCGCTGGCGCCGCCGGCCGGCGGCGGCGACTGCCACCGCGACTCGCCCGCGGGCGCCGCGGGCGGCGCTGCAACGGTCGCGTCGCGCGACGGCTCCAGCAGGATGTCGACGCACTCCATGGCGTTCACGGCGATCCCCGATGTCGATGTCGGGGCGCGGCGCGGCATCGGCCGGGGCCCCTTTCCGCGATATCGGCAGCCCGGGGACGGAGTTGAGCCGGGTGCCCGGGTCGGCGCGGCCGCGGGCCGCACGGGCAACAAAAAAGCCCGGCAATGCCGGGCTTTTCCAGACGCCGGAAGGGCGATCAGTCGAGCGGGCGGATGTTCGACGCCTGCTTGCCCTTCGGGCCGGTCGTGATCTCGAACTCGACCTTCTGGTTCTCGCGCAGCGACTTGAAGCCGCCGCCGACGATGGCGCTGAAGTGGGCGAAGACGTCTTCGCCGCCGCCGTCCGGCTTGATGAAGCCGTAGCCCTTCTGATCGTTGAACCACTTGACGGTACCGGTGCTCATGGAGTGCTTACCCTAGAAAAGTAAAGAGGAAATGGCTTGCGCCGTCGTGCGGATACTTCAAGGTAAGGCACGGGAGACCCGAGACACCGCGAGTGCGGTCGGACTGGCCAGCAACGTCGCTCACTTGAAAGGAATCCTGCGCGGTTGCTTATACCGGCCGGTACCCGGAAGGTCAAGTGAAACAGGCGGATAGAAGCGTCCTTGAGCGGAAAGTCACGCCCTTACCGGACCTTGCGCACCTTTCGCAAAGCGGGCGCCTATACTCGCCCACCGAACCCACGTCCGCCGCGAAGGAATCCGATGCGCCTCGTCCCCGTGCTCGCCGCCGTCGCTGCCGCAATGGCGGCCGTTCCCCTCCACGCCCAGCAGAAGGTGACCGGCCCCGTCGCCCAGTACTGGGTCAGCGCGGAGACCGCCGCGGGAATGAACATGGGCGCGATGGGCGCCGGGCTCGGCGGCATGATGGGACGCATGATGGGAGGCGGCGGCGACGGCGGGAAACGCCTCGCGCTGCAGCTCGGGTCGTCGCAGAACGCTGCCGGGGAACCCCGCGCCCAGCACGACATTCCGGCGGGCATGGCGATGGGCCCGTCCCTGCCGCTGGTCACGCCGAAGGTCGAGCGCGCCGCGCGGGAGCCGTCGGACTTGCCGCAGGGCATGGAACGGCCGCGCGGGCGGATGCTGATCTTCTGGGGCTGCGGCGAGCGCGCCCGGGCCGGCCAGCCGGTGATCATCGACTTCGCGAAAGTGGCGCAGGGGCAGATGCCGCCGGGCTTCGCCGGGCGGCGCGTGAACGTGCCCAATCCACCCGCGTTCGGCCGCAACCGCACCTACGGGGACTGGCCCAACCAGGAAGACTCGCGTCCGGTGCCCGAGAACGCATCGCTGCGCGGCGATCACGTGGTGAAGGGGAACTACTCGCCCGAGATCCGTTTTGCCGTCGAGCGCCACGACTTCATGGAGCGGGTAACGCTCTCGTCGCAGGGCATGCCGTCGGGGGCCACGAGCGTGCGCTGGAACGCGGTCGGCGGCGCCACCGGGTACTTCGCCACGGCCATGGGCGGCAACGACCGGGAGGAGATGGTGTTCTGGAGCTCTTCCGAGGTGCAGGAGATGGGCGGCATGCTGATGGACTATCTGCCGCCTGCCGAGGCGGCACGTCTCGTCCGGGAGAAGGTGGTCATGCCGCCGCAGACCACCGAGTGCACCGTACCGGCCGAAGTGATCAAGGCGGCGCCTGCGGCCTTCCTCAACTTCGTTGCCTACGGCGACGAGCTGAACGTCGTCCACCCGCCCCGGCCGCAGGATCCGGCGAAGACCTGGGAGCAGGTCTACGCGGTGAAGGTCCGGCTCAAGTCCACCGGCTCGCTGATGCTCGCCGAGGGCGGGATGGCCGAGGGGCGCGCAAGCCCGCGCGCGCGGCAGCAGCCCGACGGCGCGCCGCCCATGACCGACTCCGCCCCACAGCAGGCGCCCGCGCCGGCGAGTCCGGTGGAGCAGGGTATCGGGATCCTGCGCGGCATTCTCGGGCGCTGACCAACCCTACTCGCGGAGCGGGCCGCGGTCGGGCGCGGCCACGGTCGCGCGTGCCCAGTCCAGCACGCGCTGCAGACGCGGCACCAGCAGGGGGCGCGCCTCGTCGAACGGGAGCCATCGGAACTCGTGGTGCTCGGGGCGGCCGAGCGCGGCGCTGACCGGCAAGCGCACCTCCCCCGACCGCAGTCGCGCCACGAAGAACGTCGCGATCTTGCCGCCCGCGTAGGGAAGCGTGTCGATGCTGACCTCCCCCCAGTCGAATGCCAGGTCGGTGAGGCCGGTTTCCTCGCGGGTCTCGCGCACGGCGGCTTCCTGCGCGCGCTCGCCGGGTTCGATCAGCCCCTTGGGAAAGTCCCAGTTCCGGTAGGCGCGCAGGAGCAGCACGCGCGCTGCTTCGCCGGCGCCGCGCACCAGCACGATCCCGGCCGCGCGCCGGGGTGTTACGGATGTCGTGTCACGCGCCAAGCGGGTTTGACGTAAGTCAAAGTGGCTCCACCTCGGGCGCCGCACATTGCCGGCATAAGCATGGCCTTGGAGTCTAGCAACATGACCGATACCCACGCGCTCGTCCGGGACTCGAAGCTGGCGACCGAGCTCGACGACGCCCAGGTCCGCGTCCTCGCCGGCGTGACGCAGATCCGCGACCTCGCCGACGACGAGGTGCTGATCGGCGAAGGTCAGAGCGACGACCGGCTGTACGTGATCGTGAGCGGCGCCATCGCGGTGTCAAAGCGGGACAAGCCGGGCGGCGAGTGGCTGAACTTGAATGTCCTCACGAAGGGGGACCTGGTCGGCGAGCTCGCGTTCATGGACGCCCGCCCGCATTACGCCACCCTGCGCGCGCTCGGAACGACGCGCGTGCTGGTGCTGGAGCGGCGGGCGCTGGAAGGGCTGCTCGAGACGCACCCCCGCGTCGTCTACAACGTGATGCGCGCCATCTTCCGCGTCGTCCACGGAATCATGCATCGGTTGGGGGCGCAGCAGTCCGAGCTCACGAACTACATCTACAAACAACACGGCAAGTACTGACGGCATCCACCGGAAGAACTATCCGGTGTAGGACGCGCTTGACAAGCAATTAGCGGCTGATAAGTTCCATCGAAAATGCTGATGTGGCGGCGGGTCGGCCGCACGCATCGCGGACAACGAGAAGTGCAAAAGCAACAAGAGCGGCGCCGAGAGCGCCGCCGGGCGGGCTTCGGGCCGGTGGATCGCCGGTCGGAGGCAAAACAAAAGCAGCACAGCAAAGAGCACCGTCAGGGAGGTGTTATGGGTCGTCGATGGCTGCGCGCCGTTCTGGTCGCGCTGTGTTATTCCTTCTTGCCCGCGGCCATGGTCGCGTCGGCGCCCGCCCTCGCGCAGGGCGGCGCCACGGACCAGGTCTGCGCCGGGTGCCACCAGGCGCAGATGGGCATCGCCAACACGAAGCACGGGGTGACGGGCGATTCGCGCACGCCGTTCGGGAGCGGGAAGGCCTGCTCGTCGTGCCACGGCGATGCCGCCGCGCACCTGCAGGACCCGGTGAAGAACAAGCCGGCGACGCGCTTCGGCAAGGGCCACGATCCGCTCCAGCAGAGCGAGAGCTGCCTCTCCTGCCACCAGGGCGGCACGCGGGTGCACTGGCAGGGCAGCGCGCACGATCGCACGCGCGTCGCGTGCTCCGACTGCCACAGCGTGCACGCGGCCAAGGACCAGGTCCTCGTGCAGCAGACCCAGGCCGGCGTGTGCTTCACCTGCCACAAGGAGCAGCGCGCGCAGATCATGCGCTTCTCCAGCCATCCGCTGCGCAGCGGCCAGATGAGCTGCTCCTCGTGCCACCAGCCCCACGGCGCCGTGGGCGAGCACCAGCTCATCCGGGCCACCGTCAACGACACCTGCTACACGTGTCACGCCGACAAGCGCGGTCCGTTCCTGTGGGAGCACCCGCCGTCGCGCGAGAACTGCGGCGAGTGCCACAACCCGCACGGCTCGAACAACGCGCCGATGCTCAAGGCGCGCGGCCCGTACCTCTGCCAGCAGTGCCACATCAACGCGAACCACCCCAGCACGCCCTACACGGGCAACAACCTCCCCACCTTTCCCGGGGCTCCCGGGACGCCCGCCCGCCCGCCGGTTTATCCCGGGGGCGGCCTGGGCGGCGACAAGATGCTCGGGCAGAACTGCATGAACTGCCATCCGAAGGTGCACGGGAGCAACCATCCGTCGGGCGCGCGGTTCACCCGCTGATCGGACGGAACAGGGACAAGGGGTGATCATGAACACGAACGGCAAGAACAACGCCGGGCTGCGCCTCAGCCCGATCGCGGCGGCCGTGGCGCTCGTCCTTGCGGCGCCGGCGGCGATGGCGGAACCGATGTTCCAGATTCCGCTCTACAAGGGCGCCGACATGTCGCGGTACGACCGTAACATGGTCGAACTCGGCCTCGGCTACAGCGACGAGGACAGCTACAAGTTCGGCGAGTACACGGGCCTGGAGGACAAGGGCGCGTTCGTCATCGGCAACTTCAATCTCGGCAAGCGCCTCGCAGGCGACGCGAACTACGTGCAGGCCTCGGGGTGGAACCTCGGCCTGCCGAGCCGCCAGCTCGGCGCCGTTGGCGGCACGCAGGGCCGCTGGTTCCTCAGCGGCAACTTCGACCAGTTCCGCCGTTACCAGTACGACGACACGCGGTTCATCCACCAGGGGCTGGGCGGCGACCGCCTCACCCTGCCGCCCGGGTTCCCCGGCATCAGTGCGGGCACCTCCCAGCCGCCGTCCAACATCAACACCATCAACGCCTTCCTGCGCGACTTCGACATCAAGCAGGACCGCGACATCTGGCGCTTCGGCGGGGGCCTCAACATCGCCCCGAACATCGACGTGTCGATCAACTATCGTCAGGACGACCGCGACGGCACGCGCCTGATCGGCGCGGTGATGGGCAACACCGGCGGCAACCCGCGCTCGGCGATCCTCCCGTATCAGCTCAACGACACGACCAAGCAGGTCGAGGCCGCGGTGCGCTGGACCGGCGTGCAGGGGCAGTTGAACCTGTCGTACTGGTATTCACGTTACGACAACGACGCCAACTCGCTGACGTGGCAGAACCCGTACGCGACCATCGGCGGCTGGGCGGGGAATTCCGGGTTCCCCACGGGCTTCGGACGGCTCGGGCTGATGCCGAGCAACGACTACCACCAGGTGCAGGCGAGCGGCGGCTGGAACTTCACCCGCAACACCCGCCTCACCAGCACCTTCCAGTACGGCGTGGCGAAGCAGAACGAGGAGTTCCTGCCGTACACCATCAACGGTCCCGCCGCGCCGGGCCTGCCCACGCAGACGCCCGGCACCACGCTCACCGTGCCGACCGCACTGCCGGCGAGCTCGCTCAACGGCGAGATCAAGAACACGCTGTTCGACATCGGCCTGTCGAGCCGGCTGCTGCCGAAGCTCACGGTACGCGCGAATTACCTCTACAACGAACGCGACAACAAGACGCCGCAGAACTGGTACTCCTACGTGGGCGGCGACACTACTGTCCAGACGCCGATCCCGGTCGGCGCCAACCCGGAGACGATCAACAGCTCGCGGGTGCGTTACAACCTGATCCCGGGCACCAAGGAGAATCGGTTCAAGCTGGACGGCGACTACGAGGTCTTCCGGCGTACGCTGCTGCGGGCCTTCTACCAGTATCAGAAGATCGACTACGAGGTTGCGAGCGAGGAACTGCGGACTGACACCAAGAACGACCGGTACGGAGCCGAGCTGCGGCACTACGCGAACGAGTACGTCACCGGCGCGCTGCGCTACCAGCGCGACGAGCGGCGGGGGTCGGACTTCGTCAACGCGCGGCCGTACCAGGCGAGCTACACCAACGCCTTTGTCGCCGCCACGCCGTTCGACAACCTGCCGACGCTGCGCCAGTACTACGTGGCCGACTACAACCAGAACCTGATCCGCGCGACCGGCACCCTCATGCCGATGGACACCGTCAACCTCACCGCGACGGTGGATTGGTACGAACGGAAGTACCGGGGCCCCGATTGCGGCGGCCCGCAGGACCAGGTGAATCCGACGGTCGTCATCCCGTCGGAGTGCCTCGGGCTCCAGGAGGCGAAGGGCCAGTCCTACACGCTCGACGCGTCATGGACGCCGGTCGACGGCTTCAGCGCGTTCGCGTTCTATACGCGCAGCACCTTCGACACCGACCAGACGAGCCGGCAGTGGAATACCGCAGCCCTCGCGGCCAACCCGGCGCGCAACTGGGCGGCGAGCCTGGAGAACAGCGACGACACCTTCGGGGTGGGCGGGCGGTTCTCGCCCGCCGATCGCCGCTGGGATCTCGGCGCGCAGCTCATCTACAACGACGGCACCGCGAAGACGTCGGTGGGCGGGCCGGTGGTGCCGGCCACCGCGGCGGGCGTACCGGACGTGAACTACAAGCTGACCACGTTCCAGATCTTCGGCAAGTGGCGCTACAGCAAGAACATCGCCTTCCGCGCCAACTACTGGTACGAGCGGCTGCGCTCCGACGACTGGGCGTACGACAATGCCGCGCCCTGGAGCTCCAACAACGTGCTGCTCACCGGCCAGCAGAGCCAGGAGTACAGCGCGCACGTGATCGGGTTCTCCGTCGCCTACGAGAACTGGTGATCCCCGGCGCGGGCGCGGGGTCAACGCCACGCGCCCGCGCTGCGTTATGCTTTGCGCCTGGCGGCGGTCTGCCGCTGATTCGTGACCCTCGAGAGCCCACTTAGGAGACGAGATGAAGTCGCTGCTCATCGCTGTGGCTGCCGCCGGCAGCCTGATCGCCGCCGGCGCCGCGCAGGCGGATGCCAAGCTGGCCCAGGAGAAGGGCTGTCTCAACTGCCACGCCGTGGACCAGAAGAAGGTCGGTCCGTCCCTGAAGGACGTCTCGGCGAAGTACAAGGGCAAGTCCGAGGCGAACGCCGCGCTGTTCACCGCGCTGAAGGAAGGCAAGGGCCACCCGAAGGTCAACGCCTCCGACGACGAGATCAAGAAGCTCGTGTCGTTCAGCCTGTCGCAGTAACCCTGCGCGGCACAGGGAAAAGCCGGCCCCCGCGGCGGCTTTTTTGTTTGCTTAAACGCAAACGATTGGCGTTTTGCCCGGGGGTAGAATGTCGCCGCCGCGCAGGGAACCGATACCGCTGCGTCCGGTCAGTCCCGCATCCCGTACATCGAGCATGACACCATGAAGCCCCGCCACAAGCGTCTTGCCCTCATCGTCGGCGGCGTCGCCGCCCTCGGCGTCGCCGCCGCGCTGGTGCTGAACGCGTTCCAGTCCAACCTCGTGTTCTTCTTCAGCCCGAGCGAAGTGCTCGCGGACAAGGCGCCGGTGAACAAGACCTTCCGCGTGGGCGGACTCGTCGAGGAGGGCAGCCTGAAGCGCCAGTCCGACGGACTCACCGTCCATTTCAAGGTGACCGACACCGCGCGCGCGCTCCCGGTGGTGTACACCGGCATCCTTCCCGACCTCTTCAAGGAGGGCAAGGGCGTGGTCGCGCAGGGCCGCCTGGGCCAGGACGGCGTTTTCCGGGCGAGCGAGGTGCTGGCGAAGCACGACGAGAATTACATGCCGCCGGACGCCGCGCACGCCGTCGAGCAGGCGCAGAAGGCGCAGAAGACCCTCCAGTAGCACAGCAGGAAAGGACGTTCCCGTGATTCCAGAGCTCGGTCATTTCGCGCTCATCCTCGCGCTGCTGCTGGCAGTGGTGCAGGGCACCCTGCCGCTGGTCGGCGCGCACCAGGGCATCCGCGAGTGGATGGCCCTCGCGAAGCCGGCGGCGCAGGGACAGTTCCTGTTCGTCCTCTTCGCGTTCGGCTGCCTCGTGTGGTCGTTCGTCCAGAACGACTTCTCGGTCCTGAACGTCGCGCAGAATTCCAACACCCAGCTTCCGACCCACTACAAGGTGGCCGCCTCGTGGGGCTCGCACGAGGGCTCGCTCCTGCTGTGGGTCCTGATGATGGCCTCCTGGACGGTCGCGGTGTCGCTCTTCTCGAGGCACCTCCCCGGCGAGATGGTGGCGCGAGTGCTCGGGGTGATGGGCCTGGTGAGCGTGGGCTTCCTGCTGTTCATGATCCTCACCTCCAATCCGTTCGACCGGCTGTTCCCGCCCGCGCCCGAGGGCCGCGACCTGAATCCGCTGCTGCAGGACCCGGGCATGGTGATCCATCCGCCGATGCTCTACATGGGCTACGTCGGATTCTCCGTGGCCTTCGCGTTCGCGATCGCGGCGCTCATCGGCGGCAAGCTCGATGCAACGTGGGCGCGTTGGTCGCGCCCGTGGACCACGCTGGCCTGGGCGTTCCTGACCGTCGGCATCGCGCTCGGCAGCTGGTGGGCCTACTACGAGCTCGGCTGGGGCGGCTGGTGGTTCTGGGATCCGGTGGAGAACGCCTCGTTCATGCCGTGGCTGGTGGGCACCGCGCTCATCCACTCGCTCGCCGTGACGGAGAAGCGCGGCAGCTTCAAGAGCTGGACGGTCCTGCTCGCCATCTCCGCGTTCTCGCTGTCCCTGCTGGGCACGTTCCTCGTGCGCTCGGGCGTGCTGACCTCGGTGCACGCGTTCGCCACCGATCCCAAGCGCGGCGTCTTCATCCTCGCGTTCCTCGCCGTGGTCATCGGCGGCTCGCTCGCGCTGTTCGCGTGGCGGGCGCCGAAGGTCGGCCTCGGCGGGCGCTTCGAGGCGGTGTCGCGCGAGTCGACCCTGCTGATGAACAACGTGCTCCTGGTGGTGGCCGCCGGATCGGTGCTCCTCGGCACGCTCTATCCGCTCTTCCTCGACGCGCTCAAGCTCGGCAAGATTTCCGTCGGCCCGCCGTACTTCGACGCGGTGTTCGTGCCGATCATGGCGCCGCTGGTCTTCCTGATGGGCGTCGGGCCGATCACCCGCTGGAAGAAGGCGGAAGTGCCGGACCTGTTCGCGCGGCTCAAGTGGGCGCTCGGCGTCGCGGTCGGCGCGGCACTCCTGGTGCCGTTCGCGGC
>CAZKHE010000060.1:0-26573 GCA_964552535.1 uncultured Enterobacteriaceae bacterium
AGCGCGTCTCGGTGGTCGCCGTACCATTAAAAAACGTGAGGGCGCCCGGGGCGACGCGCACCGCCGGCGCGCCCTCGCGCGCCGGCGCCTCGGCCTTCGCAGCGTCGGTCTCGCGCGGTGCGGACCCGGGCGTCTCGCGCACCATGCGCGGCGGGGCCTGCGGTGCGGCGCTGAAGATCGGCGGGATGGCTGGCAGGATCACCGGCGGCGCACCGGCGGGCGGTGCGAAGCCGACCTGGTTCGGGTTGATCAGCACCTGCTGCCCGGCGGTCTGCATGATCGTCTGCCCCGCATACACCCGGTCGTAGGTCCCCGGCGGCACCGGCGGCGCGGGAAGGTTCGGCGGCACGAACACCGTTTCGTGGTCCGTACCGCGGATGCCGACGGTCGCCGTCGGCGTGGTGATGCGGTAGCCCGCTCGATTGAGGTTGCCAATCGCCCCTGTGAGCGAGCGCAGGCCGCCCTTCACGATGGACATGAACAGGCTGGCGTTGGTGTCGTCGCTGCCCGCGTAGGCGTAGCGCTCGATCTTGAAGTCGGAGTCGGCCCGCACCGAGAGCAGCGTGCCATCGCGCATGCGGATCTGCGCAAGCGACCCGGCGCCGGTGAGCACCTGGTCGCCCTCGCGGACCTCGGCGCCGCGCTCCGCGGTCCGCTGCACGCCGTCGGCGCCGACCAGCCGCACCTCCCCGACGCTCACCAGCATCTGGCCGGCGGCCTGTGCGAGCGCAGCGGCCGGCGCCGCAGCGAGCAGGGCCACGACGAGGCTTTGCACCCCGGTCCACCAGATTCGGATCAGAGACACCCGCATCGTTCCGTTGCCCGCCGCGCCCGCGTGCGACGCGTGCACGGCGAAGGGTTCTAGAAGTCCTTGCGTACGTTGACCGACACGTCGGTCTTGTCGTACTCGTATAGCGGGATGTTGGAGTTGTTCTTGAAGTAGCTGACCTGCGGACGCAACGACCAGCCGGCGGCGAACGACCACGTCACGCCAGCCGTAACGTCGTACAGCGTGTCCCGCCTGGTCAATCCGAAGCTCGGGTTCTCGCGGTCAAAATTGGCACGCTGCACACCGAACAGGGAGAACGCCCCGAGCCGGTCAGTAAGTGCTCCCTGCAGCGAGAGTCGGCCGCCGGCGAAGCGCTTGTTGCCGTCAATGCGTTCATCGGTATCGTTTTCGTAGCCGCCCAGCGCGGTGACGACCACGGTCGCGCGGCCCCCGCCCAGTGCACGCAGCCAGCTGGCGGCGCCCTGATACAGATCGAAGTTCTGCGACTCGAGCGCGTCCGGTCGATAGCGGAAACGCACCACGCCGAGGTTCCCGCTGATCTGGTCGCTCGGCGTCACGAGATAGCGGACGTCGCCGTTCACGCCGTAGCTGTCCCGGATCCGGCGGTTGTCGAGCGTGTAGGCGCCGCCGACCACACCGAGACGCGTGTTGAGGCGGCCCTCGGTGTACGAGACGCCGCCTCGCAGGTCGCCGGTCAGGAAGTCGCCCGTGTCGAGGTCCCGGTACCATCGGCCGCGGCCATCCGCGCCGCCGTACAGCGCCCAGTTTCGCGACAGGCCGTGGGTGATCTCTCCGCCCAGTACCAGCGCGTGGTACTGGTCGCCGCGCTTGAGCGCCTCGGGCGGCAACGACTGCGAGACGTTGAACGGCGGAAAGAAGATCGGGTTGATGCTGGTGGCGCTGAAGACGTTGCTGTCGTAGCCGTAGCCGTACTCGGCATAGCCGATGGCAGCGGTCCGCCGGCCGCTCAGCAATCCCTCCGCGGCACGGGCGTACGTCTCGGCCTGAGTGCGCAGATCGGGCGGGAGGTTGTCGAAGCGCAGGACGGTCTCGAACTCGAGCTTCGCCCGGGCGAAGTCGTTCAGCGCGAGATAGGCCCGGCCCATCTCCAGGCGCACACCCACGTAGTTGGGTTCGATGGCGAGGATGCGCTCGTAGATGAAGCTGGCCTTGCTCGGGTTGCCGGCCTCGAGCGCGGCGCGGGCGAGGAGATAGTCGAACTTCAGGTCGCCGGCATGGCGATCCTCGAACGGGGCGAGCAACTCGTACGCTTCGGCGTACCGGCCATTCCGCACCAGGTCTTCCGCACGCGCCAGATCCGGCGCCGACTGGCCTTGCGCGATGGCCAGCGACGTTGCAGCGAAGGCGGCGATCGCGACCGCCTTGCGCGCCCAGTGCGCGCGCGCCCTCAGTTCATTGTTCTTCATGGTGCCCCCGAGTGCGGCTGCCTCATGCTGTTGTAGTACGCGAGCTGACAGCGCTAATTCGCTGATATTGCACGCGTTGAACCAACGCGGCAAGCATCCGAAGGGCCTAGTCGACCGACCTCCTTCTCGCTGTTGCGCCGACGAGACAGGGACGAAAACCGGCTGGTCAGCGGCCCGGGACCCAATCCGTGCCTGCGAGCGGCACTCCGGCCATCGCGGCCGCCTCCACGCTCAGTGCCACCAGATCCTCCCGCTCGAGGTGATGCACGTTCTGCTTGCCGCAGGCCCGCGCCACCGTGGTGAGCTCCATGGTGAGCGTCTTGAGGTAGTTGCGGACGTGCTTCGCCCCCACCGCGGGGTCGAGGCGCTGCTCCAGCACGGCGTCCTGGGTCGTCACGCCGACCGGGCAGCGCCCGGTGTGGCAGTGGTGGCAGTAGCCCGGCGCGGTGCCGAGCGCGGCGTAGTCCTCCACCGCGGAGTGGTGTGCGCCGTTCTGGAAGTACGTCTCGCCGTTGCACCCGAGTGCCATCAACACGGCCTGGCCGATCGACACCGCATCGGCTCCCATGGCGAGCGCCTTGGCCACGTCGGCCCCGGTGCGGATGCCGCCCGAGACCACGAGCTGGACCTTGCCCTTCATGTTGAGATCCTCGAGGGCGTGCACCGCCTGCTTCACGGCGGCCAGCGTCGGGATGCCCACGTGCTCGATGAACACCGTCTGCGTCGCCGCGGTGCCGCCCTGCATGCCGTCCACCACCACGACGTCGGCGCCGGAATGCACGGCGAGCTTCACGTCGTGGAAGGTGCGCGTCGCGCCGACCTTCACGTAGATCGGCTTCTCCCAGTCGGTGATCTCGCGCAGCTCCTGGATCTTGATGGCGAGGTCGTCGGGCCCCGTCCAGTCCGGATGCCGGCACGCCGAACGCTGGTCCACACCCTCGGGCAGCACGCGCATCTTCGCGACGCGCGGGTTCACCTTCTGGCCCAGCAGCATGCCGCCGCCCCCCGGCTTCGCGCCCTGGCCGATCACGACCTCGATGGCGTCGGCACGGCGCACGTCGTCGGGGTTGAAGCCGTAGCGCGACGGCAGGCACTGGTAGACCAGTGTCTTCGACGAGCGCCGCTCCTCCGGCGTCATGCCCCCGTCGCCGGTGGTCGTGGACGTGCCCATCTCGGTCGCCGCGCGCCCCAGCGCCTCCTTCACGTTCGCCGACAGCGAGCCGAAGCTCATGCCGGCGATGGTGATGGGAATGGCGAGCTCGACGGGCCTGGACGCGAAGCGCGTGCCGAGCACGGTCTTGGTGTCGCAGCGCTCGCGATAGCCCTCCAGCGGATAGCGCGACAGCGACGCGCCGAGGAACACGAGGTCGTCGAAGTGCGGGACCTTGCGCTTCGCGCCCAGGCCGCGGATCTCGTAGAGGCCGTGTGCCGCGGCGTTGCGGATGTAGTCGAGGGTCCTGCGGTCGTAGCCCCAGCTCTCTTCCCGCTGGATCGGCTTGTGGAATTCGACGGGCTTGTTCATCGGTTCCTCGGTATGCCTGCTCAGTACTCTTGACCCGCGTCGGCGTTCCAGTGGTAGAGCTCGCGCTTCGACGCGACGCGCTTGAACTCCTGCGCTTCGTGGCGGAACCCCGCGCGCGACAGCAGCTCGCGCACCGCCGCGTAGTCCGCCTCGGTCATCGGCTCCTCGTGCGCATCGGCGCCGAAGGATTTGATCCTCCCGCGCACGTAGATCACCGCCTCGTACAGCGAGTCGCCGAGACCGTCGCCGGCGTCGCCGCACACCACCAGGCGGCCGGCCTGGGCCATGAACGCGGAGTAGTCGCCCACCGAGCCGCCCACGACGATGTCGATCCCCTTCATCGAGATGCCGCAGCGGAGCGAGGCGTCCCCCTCGATCACGAGGAGGCCCCCGTGCGCCGCGGCACCCGCGGAGACCGACGCGAACCCTTTCACCCGCACCGTTCCGGACGACATGCCTTCGGCGACCCCGGGACCCGCATTGCCGGCGATGGTGATCGCCGCCTGCTTGTTCATCCCGCCGGCGTAGTAGCCCGCATGGCCGCGCACCTCGATCTCCACCGGTGCGTCGACGCCGACCGCGATGTTGTGCGCGCCGTCGGGGTTCTCGACCACCACTTTCGCCGTGCCTGCCGCCTCGTGGTGCAGGAAGCGGTTGAGCGGCCGCACGCCGTCCGCGGCGAGGTCGAAGGTCACCGTGCGCGGCGTCGCCATCACACTCGCCATACGTACATCTCCTCGGGCTTGGGTTCGAACAGCGTCGCGTGCTTCACGCCGGGCAACCTGGCGAGCGAGCGGAACTCGGAGGACACGGCGACGTAATCGTCCGTCTCCGCCACGATCGCCGGCTTGCACGCGAACGCGTCGCGCACCAGCGCGAGCTCGTTCCGCGTGCCCATGAGGAAGGTGAAGAAACCGTCCAGCTCGTCGAAGCCCTTCTGCAGCGCGTCCTCCAGCGTGTCGCCCTCGCGCATGCGCCACTCGAGGAACCGGCACGCGGCCTCGGTGTCGTTGTCGGTGTCGAACGCGATGCCGAGCGGTTCGAGCTGGCGGCGGATCGAGTAGGGATTGGAGAGCGAGCCGTTGTGCACCAGGCAGAAGTCCTCGCCGGCGGTGAACGGGTGCGCGCGATCCGGCGTGACCGCGGATTCGGTCGCCATGCGCGTGTGGCCGACGAGATGCGTGCCGGCGAGCTTGCCGAAGTCGTAGCGCGCCGCGACGTCCGCCGGCGCGCCGACGTCCTTGTAGAGGTCAATCGCGCGACCCGCCGAGAGGACGTGCAGCTGCGGGTACGCCTTCTTCACCCAGGCCTTCGCTTTCTCCGGCGCCGCGGCGGTTTCCAGGATGGCGTGATTCGCCTGCACGGCGAGCGCGCTGTCCTCACCGAGCGCCTGGCGCGAGGCCGCCTCGAAGGCGTTCCAGTCGAAGTCGCCGCCGCCCGAGTACAGGCTGAGCTTGCGATGCGCCTCCGGCACCGGCTCGGTGAACACCGCGAGGCCGGCGGAGTCCGGCCCGCGCTCGGTCATGCCGATCAGCATCGGCAGCATCAGCTCGCCGAGCTGTTCGCGCAGCGCGGGCTTCTTCACGAGCAGTCCAACGATTCCGCACATGGTGAGTGGCTTTCAGAAGAACTCGAGGTAGTGATCGCGTTCCCAGTCCGAGACGTGGCGCGAGTACTCGACCCACTCCATGCGCTTCAGCTCGAGGAACTCCTTCGCCAGCGCCTCGCCCATGGCCGCACGCAGGACGGTGTCGGCCTCGAAGGCGTCGAGGGCCTCGTTGAGGTTCTGCGGCAGCAGCTTGATCCCGGACTTCCTGAGCTTCGCCGGTGACCACTCGTAGAGGTTCTCGTTGATCGGCGCGCCGGGATCGAGCTTGCGCGCGACGCCATCCATGCCGGCGGCGAGAATCGCGGCGGTGGCGAGATAGGGATTCATCGAGCCGTCCGGCAGGCGCAGCTCCAGGCGGCCGTAGGGCACCCGCACGCAGGCGGTGCGGTTGTTGTTGCCGTAGGTGATGTACGCCGGCGCCCAGGTCGCGCCCGACAGCGCGCGTCCGACGACGAGACGTTTGTAGGAGTTGGCGCTCGGCGCGCACACCGCGGCGAGCGCGCGCGCGTGCTCGAGCAGCCCGCCGAGAAAGTGGTAGGCCATCTTCGACAGCCCGAGGCCGTTCTTGTCGCGATCGTCGTGGAAGAGGTTCTTTGTGCTTGCGTCGCCGAGGGAGATGTGGAAGTGCGCGCCGGTGCCCGTCCGGTTGCCGAACGGCTTGGGCATGAAGGTCGCCACCATGCCCATCGACTTGGCGATTTCCGACGCCGCCATCTTGAAGAGGATCAGCCGGTCGGCGGTGGTGAGCGCATCGCCGTAGGTGAAGTTGACCTCGAACTGACCGTTCGCGTCCTCGTGGTCGATCTGGTACACGTCGAGGCCGACGGCCTTCACCGCGTCGACCAGCTTCTCCAGAAACGGTGCCGAGCGGGCGAGACCCTTGTAGTCGTAGCAGGGCTTGTCCAGCGTGTCGGTCTCGTCGAACGGCGCGAGGTGGCCGTCGGGCAGGCGCTTGAGGAGCATGAACTCCGGCTCGATGCCGGTGTACATGGTGAGCCCCTGCTTCGCCAGCGCGTCGAGCTGGCGCTTGAGCGCCACGCGCGAGCAGTACTCGTAGGGCTTGCCGTTCACGTGGCCGTCGCAGGCGATGCGCGCGAAACCCGGCAGCCAGGGCACCGCGGAGAGGGTGGAGAGGTCGCCGCGCGCCATGTAGTCCGGCCCGTGCGGCCCCATGCCGAAGCCCCACAGCGCGAAGCCGGCGAAGCCCGCGCCATCGCCGAGCACCATGTCGAGGTGCTCGCTCGGCACCGCCTTGGCCTTCGCCGCCCCGTGGATGTCCACGAACTGCGCGAGGATGAACTTGAGATCGTTGTCCTTCAGGAATTTCTTCGCCGCTGCCGGACTCATGCTGCGCGTCATGGGTCTCCCCTGCTGGTGGTCGGTGCGGCGACGGGACGTGGCGGCGGGCGGCCGTCGTCCTCTTCTGCCGCGATGGTGTGCAGGGTGCGGGCGAGGTACGGCCCATACGTGGGGTCGCACCAGATGCGGTAGGCGGCGCCGTCTGCGCGGCGCTCCGGAATGACGAGCACGGAGACGCCGATCATCGACGTCATCACGAGCGGCCGCGCGTCGAGGTCGAGCGCGGCGAAATTGACGTTGCAGGTCTGCGCGAGCACGTCGAGCGCGCCCATCCCGGCGAGCACGAGGCCGACGTCGCGGCGCAGGACCGGATAGACGCCGGCGAGGCCGTCGCCCAGCGCCGCGTCGAGGCGCGGCGCGGCCGGGCCTTCCACGAAGAACTCGGTGTGGGCGAGGCGGCCGATCAGGCTGCCGTCGGCGAGGGGAAGCCACGTGTTGTGCGCCGACGGCACGGCGAGGCCTTGTGCCGTGAGCCATGCCGCCGCGTTCGGTCCCTTCACACCGGTGCGGGGTGCGTCGACGCGCGTGACGGTTGCGACCACGGCTAGGCCGCCTCCGCGAGGCGCAGGCGGCGACCCTCGGCGTCGTAGAACGGCGTCGGCACGATGCGCGCGGGCACGGTGGAGCCGTCGGTGACGCGGATGGTGAACGCGCCGCCGGGCCGGGCGAGATCCGGGCGCAGCATCGCGAGGCCGATGTGCCTGCCGAGCGTCGGGCTCCACGCGACGCTGGTCACGCGGCCGGCGAGGTCGCCGCCTTCGACGACGAGGTGGCACTCGGCGACCTTTTCCGCGCCCGCGCCCGGCTCGAAGCCGACCAGCACCTGCCGCGGCTGCTGCGCCACGATGGCGAGCGAGCGCTGCCCGACGAAGAACGGCTTGTCCATCTTCACCGCCCACGCGCAGCCGCACTCGTAGGGCGTGGTGAGCCCGTCGGTGTCCTGCCCGACGATGAGGTGGCCCTTCTCCAGCCGCAGCAGCCGCTGCGCCTCGACGCCGAACGGCCGGATGCCGAAGCGCTCGCCGGCCTGCATCAGCGCATCCCACAGGTCGGTCGCGCGATCGGCGGGCACGTGGATCTCGTAACCCAGCTCGCCGACGAAGCCGACGCGCAGCACGCGCGCGGCGATCCCCGCGATCTCGAGCTCGCGCGCGGCGAGGTAGGGGAACACCGCTTCGCGCACGTCGCTCCCCGTCAGCGCGGCGAGCACCTCGCGCGCCTTGGGCCCGGCGAGGTTCACCGCGGCCATGTGTCCGGTCACGTTCACCAGGCCGCACTCGAGCCGCCACATGGTGTTCAGGCGCGCGAGTTCGCGATACACCGTCGCCGCGCCCGAAGTCGTGGTGGTGAAGTACCAGCGCCGCTCGCCGAGGCGCGCGATCACGCCGTCGTCGATCACCACGCCCGCCTCGTCGGTCATCAGACCGTAGCGCGTGGTGCCGACGCTCATGTTCGCGAAGCGGCCGGTGTACACGCGCTCGAGGAGCTCCGCGGCCTGGACGCCGTGCACCTCGATCTTGCCCAGCGTGCCGACGTCGATGAGCCCCACGCCCTGACGCACCGCAAGCGCCTCGTCGCGCACGGCCTCGACGCGCGTGCGTCCCGCCACGGCATAGAACTCGGGCCGCTGCCACACCCCCGCGGTCATCCACTGCGCTCCCCGCGCGGCGTGCCGGTCGTGCAGTGGCGTGACGCGCTCGGCGTGGAACGCGCGGCCGGCGAGATGCGACATCGGCACCGGATGGAAGAACGGCCGCGCGGTGGTCGTGCCGACCTCGCCGATCGGCTTGCCGAGGATGCGCGCGAGGATGCGCACCGCGTTCATGTTGGAATGCTTGCCCTGCGAGGGCCCCATGCCGACGGTGGTGTAGCGCTTCAGCAGCTCGATGTTGTCGAAGCCTTCCTGCGCCGCGTCGAAGAAGTCCTTAAGCTGCAGGTCCTCGTCGAAGTCCACGAAGTTCTTGTGACGCGGGTGCGCGACGACGGGCCAGGGATGCGAGGGCGCGTCCGGCTCCGCCGGCACCTCGGGCAGCGGGTCGGTCGCCAGGCCCAGGTGCCGCGCTGCCGCCTTGCCGGCGCGCTCGCCGTCGGCGAGCCGTGACGCGAAGGCGAACACGCCGTTCACGCGCCCGCAGGCGTACACGCCGGGCGGCAGCACGTCGGGGACGAACTGGTGCACGCGCTCGTCGTAGCGCATGCGCGTGCCGGCCTGATACAGCAGTGCCGCGGCCGGCGCCCAGCCGACGCTCATCAGCACGAGGTCGCACCCATGGACCTGGGCGGGCCGGGTCGGCGCACCCTGCGCATCGAGGGCGGCGACGCGCACGCCCTTCACGCGAGTGCTCCCGATGGCTTCCACGACCGCGTGCCCCGCGAGCAACTCGACGCCGTGCCGTGACAGGCGCTGGGCGAGCGCGCTGGGCGCCACGCCGGGTCGCAGGTCCACCACCGCCGCCACGGTCACGCCGTGTGCGTGCAGGTCGAGCGCGGCGCGGTAGCCGTCGGCGTTCGCGGTCAGCACGACGGCGCGCGTGCCCGGCTGGATGGCGTGGCGATACAGCAGGCGCTGCGCAGCGGACGCGAGCATGACGCCGGGCCGGTCGTTGTTGCGGAAGACCGCGGGCTGCTCGAACGCGCCGGTGGCGACGATGACCGCGCGCGCGCGAACCTTGGTCAGCTTGTCCGCATCCACCAGAGGCACCCAGTGATCCGCGTAGTAGCCCGCGGCGGTGGTCCCGGTAAGGAGGCGGATGCGCGGGTGCGCCTGGACCGCGACCAGCAGCGCCTGCGTCTGCGCCTCCGTCGATCGATCCCCGCCGAGGTTGTAGAGTCCCGAGCCGCCCGCGCGGGCGTTCTCGTCCGCGATCAGCACGTCGGCGCCGGCATTGGCTGCGGCGAGCGCCGCGGCGAGCCCGGAGGGACCGGCACCGATCACCAGCACGTCGCAGAAGTCGTACCGCTTGGGTGTCTTGCGCGTCGGCGCGCTGACGTCGATCGCGCCGAGGCCGGTGAGCGCGCGGAACAGGCGCTCCCACTGCGGGAACCACTTCTTGGAGTGGAACGCCTTGTAATAGAAGCCCACCGGCAGAAAGGCCGAGAGCTTGTCCAGCCAGCGCGCCCGGTCGCGATCGAGTCCGCCGTGGGTGTTCACGGCGGTGAGGCGCATGCCGTCGCGGACGGGCGTGACATCGGCGCGCACGTTCGGCGTCGCGCCGGCCTGCACCAGCACGTTGACGTCGTGGTTGGCGAAGGAGAGCACGCTCCGCGGGCGGTGGTACTTGAAGCTCCGCCCCAGCACGGTGAGCCCGGAGGCGAGCAGCGCGCTGGTGACGCTGTCCCCACCGAAGCCCGCGTACGTGCGACCCTCGAACTCGAACGTGACGATCGTCTTGCGATCGATCCACTCGCCGGGGACGAACGGCAGCCGCTTCATGCCGCGCCCCTCATCGGCCGTCCCACAGGTACGTCCGCAGCACCTCGTCCCGGACGGTGTCGCGCTCGGCGACGAACCACACGCCGCTCGCGAGGTGGTACCACCACTCGCGCTTCACGCCGGGCGCGCCGTTGCGATTGAAGACGTAGTCGGCCCACTCGGCGTCGCTCGCCTGCGAAGCGTCGGGCATGTCGCGCACTTCGCCCCAGTAGAAGAATTCGGCGACGGGGCGCGGGCCGTTGACCGGGCAGGTGAGAAGCTTCATCGCTAGTGGCCCACGCTCGCGGCGCCTTTCTCGCCGGTGAGGCGATACGCGGCGAAGCGCGAGAGGTTGAAGCCCTCGATCAGCGGGTCGTCGGCATCGTTCGCGACCGTCGCCGCCATCGTCTTGCCGCACACCGGCGTCGCCTTGAAGCCCCAGGTGCCCCAGCCGGCATCGAGATAGAAGCCCTCGACGGGCGTCCGGCCCATGATCGGCGCGAAGTCCGGCGTCATGTCCGCCATGCCGGCCCACTGGCGGTTGACGTTGACGTGGGCGAGGAACGGAAACATGTCGAGCATGTGCGCCGTCAGCCCCTCGACGAAGTCGAGCGTCGAGCGCGTGCCGTGCAGCTCGTAGGGGTCCAGGGACGCGCCCATCACCAGCTCGCCGCGCGCCGACTGGCTCACGTACACGTGCAGGCTGCCGGAGACGATGATCGGATCGAGCCAGGGCTTCACCGGCTCGCTCACCATCGCCTGCAGCGGGTGGACGTAGATCGGCGTGCGCAGCCCCACCATCGCGGTGATGCGCGGCGTCGATCCGGCCACGGCGCAGAGCACCTTCGTCGTCGCGATGTCGCCCCGGTTGGTCCTCACGCCCGTGACGCGGCCGTCCTTCAGGACGATGCCCGTGACCTCCGTCTGCTGGTGGATCTCCACGCCGCGCCGGTCAGCGCCGCGCCCGTAGCCCCAGGCCACCGCGTCGTGGCGCGCGATCGCGCCCGGCTTGTGGTAGAGCGCGCCCATGACGGGCGCGTGGCCCGCGCAGGTGATGTCCATCATCGGCAGCGCCTCGGCCACCGCCTGCGCGTCCACCACCTCGCTCTGGACGCCATGGTGCTTGTTCACCTCGGCGCGCCAGCGCATCGTCCGCATCGCGCTGTCGGTGTGCGCGAGCGTGAAGTGGCCGCGCGTGGAATAGAACAGATTGAGGTCGAACTCCGCCGACAGGTCCTGCCACAGCCGCACGCTGCGGTCGTAGAACGCGACCCCCTCCGGCGTGAGGTAGTTCGAGCGGATGATCGTGGTGTTGCGCCCGGTGTTGCCGCCGCCGAGGTAGCCCTTCTCGAGCACCGCGACGTTGGTGATGCCGTGGTCGCGGGCGAGGTAGTAGGCGGCGGCGAGGCCATGGCCGCCGGCGCCGATGATGACCACGTCGTAGGCCGGCTTGAGGCGGTCGTGGCGGGTAAACATCCGCGGTTCCGGGTGCCGGCGGGAAAAGCCGAAGCGAAGTAGACCGAGCGGCATGGAAGGCGCGAAAGATTAATGGCAGGAAACTTTGGTGCGCATTGTGCGGCTTTGTTTCCTCGGATGCAATATGATCACGCCATGAACGCCCCCGACGACGACCACGCGCTCGATCGCCACCTGGGCAACGCGATCCGCGAGCAGCGCCTGCGCAACCACCTGACCATCGCCGACGTCGCCGCGCTCGCCGGCATCAGCCGCGGGATGCTGTCGAAGATCGAGAACGGCCAGACCTCGACCAGCCTGGACGCGCTGCGCCGCATCGCCCACGCGCTCGGCGTGCCGATGAGCTCGCTCTTCCGCGGCTTCGACGCGCCTTCCGGCGGCGCGCAGCTGGTCAAGCGCGGCGAAGGCATGGAAGTCGTCCGCCGCGGCACCAAGAAGGGCCACACCTACCACCTGCTCGCCTACGGCCAGGGGCCGCGCAAGCTGTTCGAGCCGTTCCTGATCACGATGGACGATGCGTCCGAGGTGTTCCCGACCTTCGAGCACCCCGGCATCGAGTTCATCCACATGCTGGAAGGGAAGATCGAATACCGTCACGGCCAGCAGCGCTACGTGCTCGAACCCGGCGACTCGCTGACGTTCCGCGGCGACGTGCCGCACGGCCCCGAGCGCCTGATCGAGCTGCCGATCCGGTTTCTGGCGATCATCCACTACGACTCGCCTGCCGACGCCGAGTAACCGCGCGCTGGCAGCCGGCGAGCGATCGTTCGGCCGCCGACCAAAAAAATGGGCGCCGATGCGGCGCCCATGAAAGCAAGCCCTTTCGGGCTTCGCCCCTGCTCCGTGGGGCCCGCTCACGCGGGCCCCGAAACGCTTACATGTGGTACGCCTGCTCGCCGTGCGCGTTGATGTCGAGGCCCTCGCGCTCTTCCTCTTCGGTCACGCGCAGACCCACGATCATGTCGGCGATCTTCAGCGAGATCCATGCGACCACGCCGGACCACACGATGGTCACCAGGACCGCCTTCGCCTGCGTCCAGACCTGCGCGGCGATGGAGTAGTCCTCGGGCTTGACCATCGACGCGGTGACCCAGTCGGCGACGAAGCCCGGGCCGCCCATCGACGGCGCCGCAAACACGCCGGTCAGGATGGCGCCGAGGATGCCGCCCACCGCATGCACGCCGAACACGTCGAGCGAGTCGTCGGCGCCGAGCATGCGCTTGAGGCCGTTGACACCCCACAGGCAGACGATGCCGGCCACACCGCCGATCACGAACGCACCGGCGATCCCGACGTTGCCGGCGGCCGGGGTGATCGCGACCAGACCCGCCACCGCACCGGAGGCGGCGCCGAGCATCGACGGCTTGCCCTTGAAGATCCACTCGCCGAGCGTCCAGGTCATCACCGCGCACGCCGTGGCGAGCATGGTGTTCATGAACGCGAGGGCGGCGCTGTTGCCGGCTTCGAGCGCGGAGCCCGCGTTGAAGCCGAACCAGCCCACCCACAGCAGCGAGGCGCCGATCATGGTCATGGTGAGGTTGTGCGGGCTCATCGCCTCCTTGCCGAAGCCGATGCGCTTGCCCACGACGTACGCGCCCACCAGGCCCGCGATGCCGGCGTTGATGTGCACCACCGTGCCGCCCGCGAAGTCGAGCGCGCCCCACTGCCAGATCAGACCGGCGGTCGCGTTGAGCTCGTCCACGAGCTTCGGATCGGTGTACGCATCCGGACCGGCCCAGAACCAGACCATGTGCGCGATCGGCGCGTAGGAGAAGGTGAACCACAGGATCATGAAGATCAGCACGGCGGAGAAGCGCACGCGCTCGGCCCACGCGCCGACGATCAGGCCGCAGGTCACCGCCGCGAACGTCGCCTGGAAGGCCGCGAACACGATCTCCGGGATCACCACGCCCTTGCTGAAGGTCGCCGCCATGGCGAACTCGCCGGTGGCCGCGTTCAGCGCGCCGTTCATGAACAGCCGGTCGAAGCCGCCGAAGAACGCGTTGCCCGCGGTGAACGCCAGGCTGTAGCCGTAGATGAACCACAGCACGATGATCATCGAGAACGTGACGAACACCTGCATCAGCACCGAGAGCATGTTCTTCGCCCGCACCATGCCGCCGTAGAACAGGGCGAGGGCGGGGACGCCCATCATCAGGACGATGATGGTGGACAGCAGCATCCAGGTGACGTCGCCCTTGTTCGGGACCGGTGCCGCCGTTGCGGCAGCGGCTTCGGCGGGCTTCTCGGCGGGTGCGGCCGCGGGTGCCGCGGCGGCGGGCGCCGCAGCAGGTGCGGGGGCCGCCTGCGCGACCTCGATCTTCGCCGGCTCGGAGGCGGGCTTCTGCTCCGCGCCCGCCGTCCCGGCGAAGCTGAACGCGCCAAGCAGCGCGAGCACAGCAAACAGCTTTTTCATTCGATCATCTCCCTTACAGCGCTTCGGCGCCGGTCTCGCCGGTGCGGATGCGGACGACCTGTTCGAGCTCGAAGACGAAGATCTTCCCGTCGCCGATCTTTCCGGTGTTGGCGGACTTCTCGATCGCCTCGATCACCTGGTCCAGCATCTCGGTCTTGATCGCGGCTTCGATCTTGACCTTGGGCAGGAAGTCGACGACGTACTCGGCGCCGCGGTAGAGCTCGGTGTGCCCCTTCTGGCGGCCGAAGCCCTTCACTTCGGTCACCGTGATGCCCTGCACGCCGATGGCGGAGAGGGCTTCACGGACTTCGTCAAGCTTGAAGGGCTTGATGATCGCGGTGACCAGTTTCATGCTCGGTTTCCCTTCGATGGGTTGAAGGGGCGGCGTGGCGCCGCCCCGCGGAGATCAGAACGTCTTTTTCACGTAGGCGACGAAGGCGCTCTTGGCGGTGTTGTAGCCGGGGGCGGTACGCGCCGCGTTGCCGGTGAGGTCGGTGTAGAAGTTGGTCCCCGCATTGCCGTTCTTCACGTCGGTATCCGTGTAGTACGCGCCCACCTCGAGGCCCTTGAGGAACGTGCTCGGGATGACGTAGGACGCGCCCAGGCGCCAGTCGTTGTAGGACGCCTTGGTACCGAGGTCCTTGTCGCCGTCGTTCTTGACGTCCAGGATGCCGTAGTGCGCCATCAGCGTGAGACCGGTGTCGCCGACGGGATAGTTGGCGAAGAAGTCCCAGTACATGGTGCCGTCGGTCGAATCCTGGTTCGAGTTGGGCCGCGCGCCGAAGTAGTCGCGCAGGCTGTACGACGCCTTCACGCCGAGCCACTTCCAGCCGAGGCCGACGTAAGCTTCCCAGGTGTTCGCGGACCAGCCGGCGATCCTGTCGCCCGGGAACCAGTAGTAGATCGTGCCGACATCGAAGTAGAAGTCGGTCGAGCCGATGTTGCGCTTGATGCCGCCGTAGAAGTCCCACTCGATGCTGGAGCTCTGGTAGGTGTTGAAGTCCTGCAGCCAGCTGATGTTCGAGGCCCACGTGCCGGCGTAGAGGCCGGTCGGCGTGTGCGAGTAGTCGAAGCCGCCCTGCACCGCGGGGTCGCCCTGCGTCTGGGTGACGCCGCGGAAGATGTATTCGCTGAACAGACCGACGTTGGCGGTGAAGACGTGCGGCGAATCCTGCGCAAGGACGGCCGCGGGTGCGGCGGAGGAGGCGACGAAGGCGGTCGCGAGCAGAGTTCTTTTCATCATGGCCCCTAGGGTTGGTCGTGGACAAAAATGCAGGGCCGCTCTGAGCATTTCATATGCCAGAAAAAATAGTCCGTACTTTCAAAGGCTTGGTTTGTATCCAAGGCTTTTCCGCTAGCGGGATGCCCCACGATGGGGCGTGCGAATCGAGGCGCGCACCATTGGGAAGCAGGCGAGAGGCGTGACGGAATCCACGCGGAAAGCCGCCGGAAGACGCGTGCTAGACTGGCTCGTCCTGCCCTTGACGAACCTTCAGGGAGCACCACGCATGGCCGCCGGCAACTTCATCGACGAGCTCAACGCGCGCTTGGCGGAGCTGTTCGCCGCGAGCCCGGCCAAGGATCTGGAGCGCAACGTGAAGGCGATGATGGCCGGGGCATTCGCGCGGATGGATCTGGTCACGCGCGAGGAGTTCGACGTCCAGGCGAAGGTGCTCGCCCGCACGCGCGAGAAGCTCGCCGAGCTCGAGCGGCGCGTGGCGGAACTCGAGGCCGCCGCGCCGCCCCGCAGCGAGTAGCGGCGGGGCATGGCGCTCGCGGTCCTCGCCAGCCGCGCGCTGTCCGGCTTCGAGGCGCCGCCCGTCACGGTTGAAGTGCACCTTGCCGGCGGTCTGCCGTCGTTCACCATCGTCGGGTTGCCCGACACCGAGGTGAAGGAGGCGCGCGATCGCGTGCGCGCCGCGCTCCAGACCTCGCGCTTCGAGTTTCCGGCGCGGCGCATTACCGTGAATCTCGCGCCCGCGGAGCTCCCCAAGGAAGGCGGCGGCTTCGACCTGCCGATCGCGCTCGGCATCCTGGTTGCGTCCGGCCAGGTGAAGGCGGAGCGCCTCGACGAGTACGAGTTCGCCGGCGAGCTGTCGCTCTCGGGGGAACTGCGGGCCATTCGCGGCGCACTCGCCATGACGTATCGCGCGTCGCGCTCCGGGCGCAGGTTCGTGCTGCCTGCCGCCAGCGCGCAGGAAGCCGCGCTGGTCGCCGATGCCCAGGTGTACGGCGCGGACTCGCTGCTGGCGGTCTGCGCGCATGTCGCCGGGGAGACGCCGCTCGCTCGCGTGGCGGGGTCCGAGGCGGGCGAGACGATCGCCTACCCGGACCTCGCCGACGTGAAGGGTCAGTCGCATGCCAAGCGCGCCTTGGAGATCGCGGCCGCGGGCGGTCATTCGCTGCTGCTCGTCGGTCCGCCGGGCACGGGCAAGTCCATGCTGGCGTCGCGCCTGCCCGGCATCCTGCCGCCCATGACCGACGACGAGGCGCTCGAGGCAGCGGCGGTACAGTCGCTCGGCGTCGCGGGATTCGAGGTCTCGCGCTGGCGGCAGCGACCGTTCCGGGCGCCGCATCATTCCGCCTCGGCGCCGGCGCTCGTGGGCGGCGGCGGGGGCGCGCGGCCCGGCGAGATCACCCTCGCACATCGCGGCGTGCTGTTTCTCGACGAGCTGCCGGAGGTGCAGCGGCACGTGCTCGAGGTCCTGCGGGAGCCGCTCGAATCGGGCCGCGTGACGATCTCGCGCGCGGCACGACAGGCGGAATACCCCGCCAGGTTCCAGCTCGTCGCAGCGATGAATCCGTGCCCGTGCGGCTACCTGGGCGCGCCCAGCGGCCGCTGCCGTTGCACGCCCGACCAGGTGGCCCGCTATCGCGGGAAGCTTTCCGGTCCGCTGCTCGACCGCATCGACATGCACGTGGAGGTGCCCGCCGTGCCTGAACCGTTGTTGCTGTCGCAGCCCGACGGGGAGCCGAGCGCGGCGGTGCGCGCGCGCGTGATCGCCGCGAGGCAACGGGCCTTGGCGCGGCAGGGCAAGGCCAACGCGGACCTGGACGCCGCCGAAGTGGATGCACGGTGCGTGACCGCCGCGAGCGCGCAGGCGCTCCTGAAGAGCGCCCTCGCGCGCCTGGATCTGTCAGCGCGCGCCTATCACCGCATCCTGAGGCTGGCGCGCACGATTGCCGACGTGGCGGGCAGCGAAACCATCGCGCCGGCGCACGTGGCCGAGGCCATCCAGTACCGGCGGGGGCTCGCCTAGCGCAGGACCGGTCGCGCGTACACCGGCTGGACCGGCCTGTTGTTGGCGAACCCCAGCGTCTTCGAGAACTGTGCGACCTGCGCCTTCGAGACCGTCGGATGGTGCTTCATCACCAGCCACCACACGCCCTCCGAGCACGGCGGGGTGGTGAGCGAGCCGTTGAAGCGATAGTGGTCGCGGTTGGCGGGCAGCAGCCCGGCAGCGCTCAGGCCCTGTGGCAGCGCGGCCTTCTCGCCCGTCTTGGCGGGCATCGCGGCCCAAAGCTTTCCGAGCAGGGTGTTCGCCGCGCCCTCGGCGAACATCACGGCCACCACGGCCAGGTTGCCGTCCTTGTCTGCGTGGACGAGATGGCCCTCGAGCGGGAATGACTTTCCGCCGATGCGGTTCTCGCTCGGCGCATGGAAGTGGAACTGCTTGAGTTCGAACGTCCGCCCTTCGATCGTCAGGGTGCTGCCCGGCGCGTAGTCGATCTGGACCGTATGGCCGTTGTTGACGATGTCGGCGGCGCCGGCCTTGTAGGCGAAGGCGAGCGGCTTGAGCTCGGCCTCGACGAACCCCGTGAGATCGATGGGCGACTGGTTGCGCCCGGCTGCACACATCCCGAACTTCGGGTCGAGCTTGCCCCAGTTCGCCGGCCCCGCCTCGCCCTCGTAACCCCAGTGCTGCGCCTGGACGGCACCCGACACGCAAAGCGCGGCAAATGCAACCGAGAAAACGCTCTTGGATGCCATCATCTCCCCCACCGTGTTTGATTGGAGGCGATCCTAAGGTGGGCCCTACCCGCCTGCCTTGTTGGTTTGCGACACGCAGGGCGCGTACCGCCAAGCGGTACAGCCGTCGGGCCTAAGTCGAACGCTGCGCGCGCGCGTGCTCGCGCTCGATCAGTCCAGCCAGCGTGTCGCCCAGCAGCTCGAACTCGGTGTGCCGCGCGGTTCCGCGGCGCCAGGCGAGGCCGATGTCGCGCCACGCTTCGCTGCCCGCCAGCGGCCGCGCCACCGTCTTCGTGCCGCGCAGGAGCCCCGCGTCGAGGGCAAGCTGCGGCACCAGCGTGATGCCGAGGCCGTTGTCCACCATCTGCACCAGGGTCTGCAGGCTGGTGCCCCGGTAGGCTTGCGCCACGTCGGGATCGGCGAGCTTGCACGCGGCGAGCGCGTGCTCGCGCAGGCAGTGGCCGTCCTGCAGCAGCAGCAGGCGATCGGGATCCAGCTGCTCCGGCTTGATCGTCTTGTGCTTCGCCAGCGGATCGTCGGCCCGCATCGCCACGCTGAAGCGGTCGCGCCACAGCGCGCGTGCATCGGCCTCGCCGCACTCGCACGGGATGGCGACCAGCAGCACGTCGAGGCGGCCCGCGTGCAGGCCGTCGACGAGCCGCGCGGTGAGGTCCTCGGTGAGATAGAGCTTGAGCTTCGGATGCGCGCGCCGCAGCGCAGGCAGTACCCGCGGCAGCAGGAACGGGCTCACCGTGGGAATCACGCCGAGGCGCAGTACGCCGCCGAGCGGCTCGCGCGCGGCGTGCGCCAGTTGCGTCAGCGCCTCGGCCTCGGCGAGCAGACGCCGGCCGCGATCGACCACTTCGGCGCCGAGCGGCGTGAGCACCACGCTGCGATGGGTGCGGTCGACCAGCGGCGCGCCGAGAATCGTCTCCAGCTCCTTGATGCTCGCCGAGAACGCCGACTGCGTGACGAACGTCGCCTGCGCGGCGCGCCCGAAGTGGCGATGCTCGGCGAGCGCGACGAGGTGGCGGAGCTGACGGAGCGTCGGGAGGTTGAGGGTCGCCATGGGGCGGCGAGTGTAGCGCAGCTAGAATTGCCGCCATGGCGACGTACGCGATCGGCGATGTGCAGGGCTGCTATGCCGCGCTCGTCGCGCTGCTCGACCGCATCGGCTTCTCCGCGTCGCGCGATCGGCTCTGGTTCGTCGGCGACCTGGTGAACCGCGGCCCGCAATCGCTGGACGTGTTGCGGTTCGTGCGCGATCTCGGCGATCGCGCGATCGTCGTCCTCGGCAACCACGACCTGCACCTGCTGACCTCCGCCGCCGGGCTCGCGCGCCGGCGCGACGACGATACGCTGGACGAGATCATGGCCGCGCCCGACCGCGACGCGCTGCTGGACTGGCTGCGCTTCCGGCCGATGGCGTACGCCGAGGACGAGTACTTCATGGTGCACGCGGGGCTGCTGCCGTCGTGGTCGCCGGAGCAGGCCCTGGATCTGGCCGCCGAGGTCGAGCACGAGCTGCGCGTGAAGCGCTATCGCGAGTTCCTCGCCGAGCTGTACGGGTCCAAGCCGGCGTACTGGTCGGAGTCGCTCGCCGGCATGGACCGCCTGCGGGTCATCGTGAACGCGATGACGCGCATGCGCTTCGTCTCCATCGACGGCGTGATGGAGTTCGCCACCAAGGGCGAGACCGCCAAGGCGCCGCCCGGCTACATGCCCTGGTTCGACGTGCCCGGACGCGCGAGCCGCGACGTCACGCTGGTCACCGGGCACTGGTCGGCGCTCGGGCTCAGGATACGGCCCGATCTGCTCGCGCTGGATACCGGCTGTGTGTGGGGGAATGCGCTGTCGGCGGTGCGGCTGGAGGATCGCCGCGTGTTCCAGACGCCTTGTGCGGCGGCCTCACGCCCAGGCGCTCCGCAATAGCGGCTTCGCACTCGCGCGCGAGTTCGCGGCGCGTGCGGCCCACGGTGTCCAGCGCCGGCGCGAAGTGCAGCTCCACCCCGAGGCGAGGCGCCGAGGCGATCGCCCAGATCGACGCCACCAGCGACTGGTCGCCCACGTAGGCGGGAATGACCGATTGCGCGCCGTGGCCGTCGACGTAGCGCAGCGCCAGCGGCAGCAGCGCGCCCTGCGCGTCCAGCGCCGGCTGCAGCAGCGCGGTGTGGAAGGGCTTGAGCTCGCGGCCGTCGGTGGTGGTGCCTTCCGGGCAAATGCATACGATCTCGCCGGCGTTCATCTTCGCGGCGATGTCCTGGTTCATGCGCCGCGCGTGGCCACGGCTGCCGCGCTCGATGAAGAGCGTCCCGACGCTCGCCACCAGTGTGCCCACCAGCGGCCAGCGGGCGATTTCGGACTTCGCCACGAACACGCCCGGAAGCACCGCGAACACCGCGAAGATGTCGAGCCAGGAGACGTGATTGAGCACCACCATGCATCGCGGCGGCCAGGCCTCGGGCACGTCGTGCCGATGCACGCGCACGTTTAGAATCGCGAGAAGCTGGCGCGACCAGCGCTGCAGCTCGCGATGGCGGCCGGCGAGCGGCAGGCGCCCGTAGCGCGTGAACACGATCCACAGGCCGCGGAAGAGATGCAGCGTCAGCCGCGCGATCCGCAGGAAGCGCACGGCGAGCGGGGTGGCGCGGGCGGTGCGCGGGCTCATGCCCGGATTCTACGTTGGGAGGTACCGATGGCCGATTGCGTCTTCTGCAGGATCGTGGCGGGCGCGCTGCCCGCGGCGAAGGTCTACGAGGACGAGCAGACCCTCGCGTTCATGGACATCGGTGCGGTGAACCCCGGCCACGTGCTGGTCGCGACGAAGGCCCACGTCGAGAACGTCTTCGGCCTCGACGATGAGCAGGCGGCCGCGGTGATGCGCACCGTGGCGCGCGTGTCGCGCGCGGTGCGCGACGCCTTCGCGCCGGCGGGGGTGAACCTCTTCCAGGCGAACGGCCGCGCCGCCGAGCAGACGGTCTTCCACTTCCATGTGCACGTGCTGCCGCGCCAGGAAGGCGACGGCATGAAGCTCGCGTGGCCGGTGAAGAACCCGCCGCGGGAGGCGCTCGTCGCGAACGCGGAGCGCCTGCGCGAGGCGCTGCGCTAGTGCGTCACCCGGGTGACGCCGCCCTGCGACAGCAGGCGGACGCGCTCGCCCGGCTTGAACACCTCGTCGGCCTCCTGGACGATGGCGCGCATGTCGCCGTTGTCCAGGCGCACGGTGATCTCCACGCCCTCGCGCCGCGTGACCCCCTGCTCCGCGGCCGCGCCCGCGACGCCGCCGAGGATCGCACCGGCGAGCGCCCCCAGGGCGCTGCCGCGGCCGCTGCCGATGTACGAACCGCCGATGCCGCCGGCCACCGCGCCGCCGACGCCGCCGATGCCGCTGCGCGTGCCCTCGATCTGCACCGAGCGCACGCTCTCCACGACGCCCATGCGCACCGTGGACTCGCGGCGCGCCTCGTCGCGGCTGTACGTGCTGCCCGACAGCGAGGACGCGCACCCGGCGAGGGTGGTGGCCGCGAGCAGGGCCGCGCAGAGCTTCAGCATTCGGTTCATGGTGTCCCTCGTTGCATTACCAGGGCGCGCTGCCGAAGGCCTCCCGGTAGCGCGCCGCGATCTCCTCGCGGCTCGGTCGATGGTTCTGCCCGCCGCGATGGCCGATCTTGATCGCGCCCATGACCGAAGCGAGCCGGCCGGTCTTCTCCCAGCCGAGGCCCTGGCTGATGCCGTAGAGCAGGCCGCCGCGATAGGCGTCGCCGCAGCCGGTCGGATCGACGATCTTTTCCGCCTTAACGCAGGGGATGTCGAGCCGTTGACCCTCGGCGTAGATGGTCGACCCTTCCGCGCCGCGCGTGACGATGAGAGCATCCACCCGCGCCGCAAGTTCCGCAAGCCCGTGGCCGGTCTTCTCCTCGAGCAGCTTGCCCTCGTAGTCGTTCACCGCGACGTAGGTCGCCGCGTCGACCATCTGCAGCAACTCCTCGCCGGAGAACATCGGCAGGCCCTGGCCGGGATCGAACACGAACGGGACCTTCGCCGCGGCGAGCTCCCGCACGTGCTGCACCATGCCGTCGCGCCCGTCGGGCGCCACGATCGCGAGGCCCGCGCCGATGTCGGCCCCGATGCGGTTTTGGTGCGAGAAGGTCATCGCGCCCGGATGGAACGCCGTGATCTGGTTGTCGTCGAGGTCGGTCGTGATGAATGCCTGCGCCGTCAGAGTGCCCTCGACGTTGCGCACGTGGGTCCGCGGCAGGCCGAGGTCGTCGAGATGCTGCAGGTAGGGCCCCGCGTCGTCGCCCACCGTCGCCATGACGAGCGGATCGCCGCCCAGCAGCTTGAGGTTGTACCCGATGTTGCCCGCGCAGCCGCCCCACTCGCGGCGCAGCGAGGGCACCAGGAACGCGACGTTCAGGATGTGGATCTGATCGGGCAGGATGTGATCCTTGAACCGCCCGTCGAAGACCATGATGTTGTCATAGGCAATGGAGCCGCAGATCAGCACCTTCACGCGGCCCCCTTCTCGGCGGCGGCGAGGGCGGCGTCGTAATCCGGCTCGTTCTTGATCTCGGGCACCAGCTCGGCGTGGATCACGCGGTCCTGTTCGTCCAGCACCAGCACGCCGCGCGCCGTGACGCCCACCAGCGGACCCGAGGCGATCTCCACGCCGTAGTCGCGCATGAACTGACGGCCGCGCATGGTCGAGAGCGGCACCACGTTCGAGAGCCCCTCCGTGGTGCAGAAGCGGCCCATGGCGAAGGGCAGATCCGCAGACACGACCAGCACGACGGTGTTGCCGAGCCGGCCCGCACGCTCGTTGAAGCGGCGGGTGGAGGTCGCGCAGACCGGCGTGTCGAGGCTCGGCACGATGTTGAGGATCTTGCGCTTGCCCGCGAAGCCTGCGAGCGACACGTCCTTGAGGTCCTTGCCCACCAGCGTGAAGGGCGGCGCGACGTCGCCGACGGCGGGGAATCGTCCTGCCAGCTCGATCGGGCTGCCGCCCAGGGTGACGCTTGCCATGTTGAATCGCTCCGGAATGGAAAGTTGATCTTGCGAGTCCCGAGGATAACCGTCCTCAGGGATGGAACAGGAACAGGCGGTAGCCCGTCGGCCGGATCGCGGTTGCGTCGATGTGCAGGCGCACCGAGTACTCGCTTGCGGCGGCGAACAGCGGCTCGCGCTGCATGCGGTCGCCCAGGTACTCGGGCGGGGCGAGCACGCGGCGCGACAGCGGACGCTCGTCCGCGTCGGTGAGCGTGACCTCGATGGAGGGATGCTGCTGCGGGAAGGTCGCGCGATTGCGCAGCGTCGCGTCGAGCGTCAGCAGCCCCGGGACGTTCTTGTCCACCTGCAGCTCGGAGGACTCGATGGTGATGAGCGCGGTTTGCCGGGCCGGCGGCACGGTACAGCCGAGCGGGGCGCAAGCGGCTTCCAGGTAGGGGCGGACCTCCGGCAAGGCGGCGGCGAGCTCCGTGCGGAACCAGTACGCGCCCTGCGCCGCGAGCGCGGCGAGCAGGAGGACGCTGCCGAAGCCCCATGCGAGCGACGCCCGGCGGCTCCGTTGGCGATGCTTCGGCCCAAACTCGTACTCCGCCGGCGGGGCGGAAGGAACGTCGGCAAGCGAATACTCCGGTTCCGGAGGCGGCACCGACGGAACATCCTCGAGCGCGGCCGCGGCAGGCGCGGGTGCGGCGCGCGGCGCGACCGGTGCGGAGGACGTGCCGCCCGGCGCATCGGTCCGCCGCGCCTCCGATCCGGCCCCCGCTGGCGCAAACGGCCACGCGGTCGCAGCATCGTTCGTCTCCGAAGCAGCCGTTGGCGCAGCGGTCTCGACCGCCGGGGAAGGCCGGGTCGCCTCGTCAGGTGCGGCCGGTCCCGGCGCTTCGGCCGGGGGCGTTTCCTCGGTGAGCGAGGCGCGCGCGTCGAAGACCTTCGCGCACTGGCCGCAGCGCACGAAGCCCTGCCGCGACGCGAGCTGTTCCGGCGTGACGCGAAAGACCGTCGCGCAGGCCGGGCAGCGCGTGAGCCGCGCCGTCATCGGCGCACGCCCTGGAGCGCCGCCCAGCCCTCGGCGCGGTCGAACACCGCCATGTCGAACCACGGCGCGTAGGCGGCGGCGACCTCGTCGGCCTGCGCCTCGAGCAGTCCGGCGAGCACGATGCGACCGCCGGAGCGGGTCTGGGCGGCGAGCAGCGGAGCGAGCACCTTGAGCGGGCTGGCGAGAATGTTGGCGACGACGAGATCGGCCGGCGGCGGCGTCGGCGCATCCGTCCCGGCAAACCGGGCGGTCACGCCATTGGCGGCCGCATTGGCCCGCGCCGCGCGCACCGCATCGGCATCGATGTCGATGCCGGCGACGTCGGCGGCGCCGAGCTTCGCCGCGGCGATGGCCAATATACCGGAGCCGCAGCCGTAATCGAGCACCGACTCGCCGCCGCGGACATTCGCCTCCAGCCATTGCAGGCACAGCCGGGTGGTCGGATGGCTGCCGGTGCCGAAGGCGAGGCCCGGATCGACCACGATGTTGAGCGCCTGCGGGTCGGGCGGCACATGCCACGAGGGCACGATCCAGAGTCTGCTGGAAATGCGGATCGGCTCGAACTGCGCCTGGGTCGCGCGCACCCAGTCGGTCTCGGGAACGGGTTCGACGCGGAACGCAGGCGGCGCCGGCCAGCCGAGCCCGGCGGCCGCACCGGCCACGAGCGCGGCCGGATCGGCCTCGGCATCGATCAGTGCGCGCAGCACGTTGCGCGACCACCCGCCCTCGGGCGCCGCCCCCGGCTCGCCGAAGATCGGCTGCTCCGCGGCGGTGCCGGCGTCGGCGTCCTCGACGCTCACCGCGAGCGCACCCGCTTCCATCAGCGCGTCGCCGAACGCGTCGGCATCGCGCTCCGGCAGCTCGACGATCACGGCGAGCTGCGCCATGCGCTACTCCGCGAGCTTCTTCGCGCGCTGCGAGAGCTTCTGCTCCAGGTAGTGGATGCTGGTCCCGCCCTTCATGAAGCGCGTGTCGACGAACAGTTCCTGGTGCAGCGGCAGATTGGTCTGGATGCCCTCCACCACCATCTCGGACAGCGCGATGCGCATGCGCGCCATCGCCTGCTCCCGCGTCGTGCCGTAGGCGATGACCTTGCCGATCATCGAATCGTAATTGGGCGGCACGAAGTAGCCGTGGTAGGCATGGGAATCGACCCGGATCCCCGGGCCGCCGGGCGGGTGGTAGGAGGTGATGCGTCCCGGCGACGGCGTGAACTTGAACGGGTCCTCGGCGTTGATGCGGCACTCGATCGCGTGGCCCTTCATCTCGATGTCGCGCTGGCGCAGCGCGAGCTTCTCGCCGGCGGCGACGCGGATCTGCTGCTGCACGATGTCGACGCCCGTCACCATTTCCGTCACCGGGTGCTCCACCTGCACCCGGGTGTTCATCTCGATGAAGTAGAACTCCTCGTTCTCGTACAGGAACTCGAAGGTCCCTGCGCCGCGGTAGTTGATCTTGCGGCAGGCGTCCGCGCAGCGTTCGCCGATGCGCGCGCGCTGGCGCGGCGTGATCTCCGGCGCCGGCGCCTCCTCGATGATCTTCTGGTGGCGCCGCTGCATCGAGCAGTCGCGCTCGCCCAGGTACACCACGTTGCGGTGGGCGTCGGCGAGGATCTGGATCTCGATGTGCCGCGGGTTCTCCAGGAACTTCTCCATGTAGACCATCGGGTTCCCGAAGGCCGCCTGCGCTTCGCTGCGCGTGAGGTTCACCGCGGAGACGAGGGCGGCCTCGGTGTGCACCACCCGCATGCCGCGTCCGCCGCCCCCACCCGCGGCCTTGATGATCACCGGATAGCGGATGGCGCGGGCGATCTTGACGATCTCGGCTGGGTCCTCGGGAAGCGGCCCTTCCGAGCCCGGTACGCAGGGGACGCCGGCCTTGATCATCGCCGCCTTGGCGCTGACCTTGTCGCCCATCAGCCGGATGTTCTCCGGACGCGGCCCGATGAAGACGAAGCCCGATTTCTCGACCCGCTCGGCGAAGTCCGCGTTCTCCGAGAGGAACCCGTACCCGGGGTGGATCGCCTCGGCGTCCGTCACCTCCGCGGCACTGATGATCGCCGGGATGTTGAGGTAGGACTGCGCCGAGGGCGGCGGGCCGATGCACACGGACTCGTCGGCGAGCTTCACGTACTTCGCGTCGCGGTCGGCCTCCGAATAGACCACGACGGTCTTGATGCCCAGCTCGCGGCAGGCGCGCTGGATGCGCAGCGCGATCTCCCCGCGATTGGCGATGAGGATCTTCTCGAACACGCGCGCGCCTACTCGATCACGACCAGCGGCTCGCCGTACTCCACCGGCTGGCCGTTCTCCGCGAGGATGGCCTTCACCACGCCGTCCTTGTCCGCCTCGATCTCGTTGAGCAGCTTCATCGCCTCGATGATGCAGATCGTCTGGCCGGCCTTGACCGTGTCGCCCACCTCGATGAAGGGCTTGGCGCCGGGCGACGCCGCGCGATAGAACGTCCCCACCATCGGGGATTTCACGACGTGGCCGGCCGGGGGCGCGGGCTCGGCCGCCGGCGCCGCGGCGAGCGCCGGCGCGGCCGGCGCG
>CAZKHE010000061.1:0-26273 GCA_964552535.1 uncultured Enterobacteriaceae bacterium
CGAAAACGGACTTTACAAACTTCCCCGTGGTCGCGTTTTACGGGAGCAGGTCAACCGATCAAGCCGAGGGGCATAGATCGCCGGAACTCATCGGGTTGGGTTGGCGGCGAGCCCTCGGCGCACGTGCGCGAGTTGAGCACCAGGACCAGCGCGTTGTGTATCGGGCCATCGCCATGCGGTCGAAGCGAAGGTCTCGTGTTCAGGTTGGCTCAAGGCGGATCTCGATCTCATCCGCTGTCGAGCACAATCAGTACAGCACGAGCCAGACCGGGAGAAAGCCGGAGTGGTGAATCTGCTCAAGTGCTTCTAGCAGTCCCAGCATAGTCAGCAGCGAGAGGAGGTCAGCAAAATGTCGACGTAGCACCCGAACCTTTACAGGATAGATGTCTGGTTCCACCAGCAAACGGAGCCGTGGAAGGAAGCCAGGGACCACTCTGCGATATCGATCGAAGGCTTCGCCATGCCGACGCCGCAGTTCCTGCTCCTCCTGGGCGATGACGGCGGGGTAAAGCGTGGCAAACATTCCGACGAACAACAACGTCAACGTCAAGGTGAGCGTCGCCAGACCTAGGCCAGCCAACGCAACGAGGTTGAAAAAGTAAAGCGGATTGCGGCACATCGAGTACGGCCCTACCGTGACCAGCGCCCCATTCTTGTAGCCGGCGATGTAAAGGCCACACCAAATCCGCCCCAGAGCGCCGACAGCGACCAGCAGCACGCCCATGAAGAACATAACCGGGGCCCAGATAAGGTCCTCGGCCGCCCGATGCGAAACGGCGAGCAAGCCCAAAGCGATAATGCTGAGGCCCTGGGTTGTGCGGACCCGGTGCTGAGCGAAGCGGACGCCGATACTCATCGCGGTCCTCTCCCGGCAGCCAGCGTTCGGTCGGAAGACAACCTCCTCGAGATCGCGTCGGCAGGTTGATGCAAGAGATCTTCGCAGGGTCGCGACTCGCACTGAAGCGTGGTGTGCTCGATCGCGAACCGATCGTGCAGCAGGGTGCGCAGAGCCGGCATCACCTCGTCTTCAGCGGGAGCACCGCGCTCAACCACGACGTGAGCGGTCAGGTTGACGCTCCCCGAAGTTATCGCCCAGACATGAAGATGATGCACGCTCGCGACGCCTGGGACAGAGGTCATTGCCTTGGCAACGGCGTCGGGATCGATGCCCTCGGGCACCCCCTCCAGCAGAATATTGACCGTGTCGCGTAGGAGGATCCACGTACGGGGCAGTACCCACAAGCCAATCGCAACGGCCACGACGGTGTCTACCCACGTCCACCCCGTAAACCTGATCACCAACGCCGCCGCGATCACGCCGATCGAGCCCAGCATGTCGCTCCACACTTCTAGATAGGCGCCCTTGACGTTCAAGCTGGCATCCTTGCCGCCCGCTAGCAGGCGCATGCTGGCGAGGTTGACCAGCAGACCGAGCGTCGCGACGACCAGCATTCCAAGGGAGGCAACAGGCACCGGGTTGCGCAGCCGCTGCCACGCCTCGAACAGGATGTAGGCGGCCACGGCGAACAGCAGTAGCGCGTTGAACGCCGCAGCGAGGATTTCGAACCGCTGATAGCCGAACGTGCGCCGAGCGTCGGGGGGGCGCTTGCCGATGCGGATCGCCGCCAGCGCGATGGCGATCGCGACGGTGTCGGTGAGCATGTGGGCGGCATCGGAGATCAACGCCAGGCTGCCGGTCAGGATGCCTGCGACAACCTCGGCGATGAGAAACGAGCCGGTCAAGGCGAGCGCCCAGCGCAGGGAGCGCTCGGAACTGCCCGTGCCGTGTGTGTGATTGCCACTCATGCTTTCTCCACTTGCATCGTGATCTCGATCGGTAAGGTGACCGCGAAGCGCGTGTCTTCCGCGTCGCTCGCGACGGTGATCTGCCCGCCATGGAGCCCGACGATCGCCTTCACGATCGCAAGTCCCAGGCCACTGCTGCCGGCGTCCGTTGTCCGTGCGCTGTCGCCGGTATAGAAGCGTTCGAAGAGTCGCGCGAGCCGTTCCGGGGGAATGGCCGAGCCGGCATTGCGCACCACGACCGTGACCGCGGCGCGCTCGCGCGCGATGTCGATTGCCACCGGTTTGTTGGCGGCGCCATGGCGAATGGCGTTGCTCAGCAGATTGGACAGGACGCGTTGAAGGAGCGCGCGGTCGGCAAGAATCGAGGCCTCGCCGCGGACGGAAATCCGGATCCCGCGCTCGTCAGCGAGAGCGCGGTAATACGCCGCCGCCGCGCGCGCTTCGGCAGCCAGATCGACGGGCTGCCCGCGAAGGGCGACGGCGGCGTTCTCCGCGCGGGCGAGAAACAGCATGTCGTCCACCATTCGGGCGAGCGCCGCGGTCTCCTCGGCATGGGCCTCCAGTGCTTCGCGGTACTCGGGGGCCGATCTCGGCTTGGTGAGCGCCACCTGGGTGCCGAGTAGCATGGTGTTGAGCGGCGTGCGCAGTTCGTGAGCGATGTCGGAAGCGTAGTCTTTCAGCCGCTCGAACGAGCGCTCGAGGCGGTCAGCCATCGCGTTGTAGCCTTGTGCGTGGCTGCGCAGTTCGTCGGGGAAGGCGGCTTCGTCGAGGCGTTGCCCCAGCCGTTCCGCAGTGAGCTCGCGCAAGGCGAGGCCGAGCGTGTCGAACCGGTGCAGCGTCCAACGCACAGCGGCGTAGCCGAACGTGGCACCGAGCGCGGTGGCGGCGACCAGCGTCACGAGGAGGCGATCGCGGAAGTCGCACAGGGCGGCAGCGCCCTCGGTGACGTCCAAGGCGAGCACGAACGTCACCGGGGGCACCGCGGGACTGCCTAGGGCCGCCTCGAACGAAGCGGTCCTGAGTTGCCGTTCCGGCGAGCCAGCGCCGGTGCGCTGCGTGACGATCACGAGCTCGGCTCCCGCGGGCGCGGGAAGCGGGCGTTCGACGCCACGCAGCGCACCCTGCCCGGAATCCCAGAGAAGGCCGTCCTGGCCGTAAAGGCGGATGCTCAGACGCGGATGACCGATGACCACCTCTTCCAGCGCATGGCGGTTCGCCATCAAAGCCGCCTCGGTCGCCGCCCGTTCCGCCACGTGTCGCAGCAGGGCGGCCTTCCCGCGCAACTCGTCCGCCTCGTGGCTGGCCTCGGTCCGTGCAAACGATACGTAGAGATACACCCCCACCGCGAACAGGAGCGCCGCCGTTACGGCGGCGAAGAGAAGGCCGAGCCGCGTGGACAGATCGGGGTGAATGCGCACCGGAGCCCTCGATTACGAAAGCGTCATGTCGCGGTCAGCGAATCGACGGGGGGCGGCTTGCATCATGCGACCCATGCAGACACGACGCTGCATCGACTGATCCTCAACCAGCCAGGAAAGGAAACACCATGAAGAAGTCTCTGACGAGTATCGCGATCGCCACCGGCCTTGCCGTCGTCGCACCGACCGTGTTCGCATACGAGGCGCCTGCCGACGACCCCTACTGGAAGCGGGCGGCGCCGTCGGCGGTCACTTCGCCCGCCAAGCCCATGCAGGCGATGCGCGACTGCGCGACCGACGCCGGGCCTTACCACCTGGTCGACGATCACAATCCGTAATCGGCAACGCTCATGGACGCCCTCTCGCCGGGCTCGTGCCGACGGGAGGGCGCCGCTACGCATTTCGCGCTTCGAGGACATAGCCGACACCGCGCACCGTGTGGATCAGCTTCACCGCATGCGGATCGTCGATCTTCGCGCGCAGGCGGCGCACCGCGACATCCACCACATTAGTGTCGCTGTCGAAATTTATGTCCCAGACCTGCTCAGCGATAAGCGTGCGCGACAGCACTTCGCCGCGTCTGCGCAACAACAGCGACAACAACGCGAATTCTTTCGGCGTGAGGTCGATGCGCTCGCCGCTGCGATGCACTCGTCGCTTCAGGAGATCGACCGCGAGGTCCGCCTCGTGCAATATCTGCGGCTCCCGGGCGGGACCGCGGCGCAGCAGTGTGCGAATACGGGCCAGCAGCTCCGAGAACGCGAACGGCTTGACCAGGTAGTCGTCGGCGCCGAGTTCGAGCCCTTTGACCCGCTCCTCGACGCTGTCGCGCGCGGTCAGGAACAGCACCGGCGTCTGAGCGTCACGCCGCACCGCCTGCAAGACCTTCCAGCCGTCCATGCCGGGCAACATCACGTCGAGGACGATCAGGTCGTACTCGGCTGAACGCGCAAGATGAAGCCCATCCACGCCGTCGAGCGCGCTATCCACGACGAAGCCCGACTCCCGCAGTCCCTTGCAGAGGTATGCCGACGCCTTCGAATTGTCCTCGATAACCAGCAATCGCATCGTGAACCTGCGCTCGGGACCGCCGACTTAGGGCTTTCGCGCGCTCACTTGAGCGGCTCGAAGCGACCTTGCACGGGTTTCTGCCCGCTAACGGCTACGTTGACGACCGCCGTGAGCGACTTGTCCGCGGCAAAATCCCCCTTGCCGGAAAGCCGGTTGTCGCCGTCCGGCGCAAGCTGCACCTCGCTCTTCTTTCCCTTGACCAGGATCGTCGCCTTTCCCGTCGCGCCCGCGCTTGAGAGTTTGGCGTCCTTGGCGTCGAAGAGATAAACCAGGATCTGCCCGGGCTTGGTCACCACCTCAACGTGCAGGTGTCCGACATCCTTCATCTGGCCGCCGTTCGGGCCTTTATGGTCACCAGGGCCCGCGTGTGCGGGGGTGCCGAGAACCAACGTGCCGAGCAGCGCCAGTGTCGCCAGGGTGAGCTTCCGAAGCATTTCTTTACTCCTGTCGTGGTTGAACTAGAACACTTCCGCAGGTTGTCCGGCGCGGTCGTCGGCCGCGTCGAGCAGCCCTTCCAAGGGCTTGCGCCCGTACAGCCAGAACATCGCCGGCGTGACGAAGGTGTCGAGCAGCGTGGCGCTGATCAAACCGCCGAAGATCACCACCGCGACCGGATGGAGGATCTCCGTTCCCGGTGCTTCCACGTCGAAGAGCAAGGGCGATAGCGCGAGCGCGGCGACGAGCGCGGTCATCAGCACCGGGTTCAGGCGCTCCAGCGACCCGCGGACGATCATCGGCACGCCGAACGACTCGCCCTCGAAGCGACAAAGATTGATGTAGTGGCTGACCTTCAGGATGCCGTTCCTCACGCTGATGCCGGCGAGCGTTACGAAGCCGATGAGAGCCGCCAGCGAAAGCGGCTGTCCCGCCCACCACAGCCCGATCACGGCACCGACCAGTGCAAGTGGAATGTTGACCATGATGAGTGCCGCCAGCGTCGCCGAGCGATAGCGGCTGTAGAGCACGAGGAACACGAGCGCCGCCGAGGCGAGCGAGAGCGCGCCGACCAGGCGCGCCGACTCCTCCTGGGCCTGGAACTGCCCGCCCAGGGTGACGAAGTAACCCTCGGGCAGCTTGAACTCGGCGACAACGGCTCGGATGTCGCCGACCACCTCGGACAGGGCGCGGCCCTGCGCGTTGGCCGAGATGACGATCCGCCGCTTTCCATCGTCGCGGCTGACCTGGTTGGGACCATCGGTATCCTCGATGGTGGCCAGGCGGGCGAGCGGCACGCGCCCCCCCGGGGTCTCGATCAGCACCTGCCTTAAACCTACCACGGACCGCGCACTCTCGGGCAGGCGCACCACCAGATCGAAGCGACGGTTGCCCTCGATCACCTGGGTCACGCGCGCGCCGTCCACCAACGTCTGCAGGCCGGTAAGCAGGTCGGAGACCGGCACGCCGTATCGCGCCGCCGCCTCGTAGTCGAGGCGGATGCGGATCTGCGGCGCGAGGACCTGCTTCTCGATCTCGAGGTCCGCGATGCCGGGAATGTCCGCGAGCCGGCTACGCAGCGCGGCGGCCTGGCTGCGCAGGGTGTCCAGATCCTCGCCGAAGATCTTGATCGCGATCTGCGCCCGCACCCCGGAGAGCATGTGATCGATGCGGTGCGAGATCGGCTGGCCGATGTTGATCGCTGCAGGCAATGGCGCCAGACGCGAGCGGATGTCGGCGTACACCGCTTCCATCGGTCTACCGAGGCGGCGGATCTTGAGGTCGAGCTCCGACACGTGGACGCCTTCGGCGTGCTCGTCGAGTTCGGCGCGGCCGCTGCGCCGCCCGACATGCTCCACTTCAGGAATGTCGGCAACTAGACGTTCGGCCTGCGCCGCAATCCGCACCGACTCGGCGAGCGTGACCCCGGGATTGAGGCGCAACCCGACCAGCAGCGAGCCTTCGTTGAACGGCGGCAAGAACGTGGTCGGGAAGAACGGCACCGCGGCCCCGGCAAGCACGGCTGCAAACGCGGCCATTGCCACCACTGTGCGAGGACGACGCAGCACGCGCTGCAGTCCGGCTCCGTACCGCGCCTTGAGCCAGCCGACCGCGCGCGGCTCCGCATGGTCCAGCGTGCCGAGGTTGGGCAACAGGTAGTAGCAGAGAACCGGAGTGACGGTGACCGACACGAGCATGCTTGCCAGGATCGATACGATGTAGGCCACCCCCAGCGGGATGAACAGCCGGCCCTCGATGCCCGGCAGCACGAACAGCGGTACGAACACCAGCACGATGATGAAGGTCGCGTAGACGATCGCCGAGCGCACTTCGAGCGTGGCGCGCGCGATGACGAGAAGCGGGGCCAGCCGCGTGCCGCGCTGGCGGTTCTCGCGCAGGCGCCGCAGCACGTTCTCCACACCGACCACCGCATCATCCACGAGCTCCCCGATGGCGATGGCGAGTCCGCCCAGCGTCATGGTGTTGATCGACAGGTCCAGCGCGCGGAAGACCAGGGCCGTGATCAGGATCGAGAGCGGGATGGCGGAGAGGGAAATGAGCGTAGTTCGCAAGTTTCCGAGGAAGACGAAGAGCACCACCGCGACGACAATCGCACCGAGCGCGAGCTTGCCCTGCAGGTTGCCGATGGATGCTTCGATGAAGCTGGCCTGCCGGAATGTCACCTGCGGCGTGGCCATGCCGGCGGGTAACGCGCGCGCGAGATCGCCCAGCGCGGCCTCGATGTCCCGGGTGAGCCGGACCGTATCCGCGTCAGGCTGCTTCTGCACACCCAGAATCACCGCCGGGCCGCCGTTGAAGCCTGCGTCGCCGCGCTTGATCGCCGCGGCGAAGCGCACGTCGGCGACCTGCTCGAGGAGGATGGGCTGCCCCTGGCGCGTGGTCAGCGCGACCCGCCGCAGGTCCTCCAGGCGCGCGGTTCGCCCCAGGTTGCGGATCAGGTACTCGCGGCTGTTCAGCTCCAGGAAGCCGCCGCTGGTGTTGGCGGAAAAGGCGCGCAGCGCGGCTTCGAGCTGCTCCAGCGTGATCCCGAGCGTCGCCATGCGCGCTGTGTCCGGCTGCACCTGGAACTGGCGCACCTCGCCGCCGATCGGAATGACCTGAGCGACGCCCGGAATCGTGAGCAGCCGCGGCCGCAGCACCCAGTCCGCGTACTCGCGCACGCGCATCGGCTCGATCTTCGCCGGATCGATCGGGATGGCGATCATCATGATCTCGCCCATGATCGACGAGACCGGGCCCATGCGGGGAACGACGGCGGCCGGAATCTGATCGCGCACGATGCCGAGGCGTTCGGCGACGAGCTGGCGCGCACGATAGATGTCCACGTCCCAGTCGAACGTGACGTACACGAACGAAAGGCCGGCACTGGAGACCGATCGCACGTTCGCGACCCCGGGGAGTCCGGTCATTGCGGTCTCTAGCGGGAACGTGATGAGCGTCTCGACCTCCTCCGGCGCCATGCCGCCCGCCTCGGTCATGAGCGTCACGGTGGGACGATTGAGGTCGGGAAAAACGTCCACCGGCGTCCGCACCGCGGTGACGGCGCCATAGCCCATCATGACGAGCGCGACGGCGAGCACGATGAGGCGGTTGCGCAGGCTTGCATCGACGATCCAGGTGAACACGTCGGCGCTCCTAGCGAACCTGGTTGACGAGACCGGCGCCCTCGACCACCACGCGCATGCCCGCGTCGAGGCCGCTGGTCACCGCGACCGTCGCGCCATCCAGCGGCGCGAAGCGAACCACCCGAGGCATGAACTGCTCCGGTCCGGTATGGACCCACACGATGGTCTCGTTGGACGGGTTGCGCACCAGCGCGGCAGCCGGAACCGGATACCCCTCGATGCGGCCGCGTGTCTGCACGATCACCTTCACCGGCTGGCCGGTCGCGAGAGGCACCGCCGCCTTGCCGTCGGTACGAAACTGCAGCGGGAGCGCGAGCTCGCGCAGTGCGCGTCCCGCTCCGACGAAGATGAGCGGCACAGTCCGACCGGTGCCCGCATCCAGGGAGGCGGCCTCCACCTCGGTGGCGAGCGATGCGTCGAACGCCGCTGCCTCGATACGCAGCCGCTGTGGATCCACGATCTCGAAGAGGACCTCCTGTGGTGCGACGACCTGGCCGGCAACGACGTTCGCCGCAGCGATGACGCCGGTGACAGGTGCAAGCAGTCGCTCGGTATCGCGCAGGCTGCCCGCCACCGCGACGACGCGCTGCGCAAGGCTGGCCGCCTCGGCGCGCGCGGCATCGATGTCCTTCTGCGGGACGCTGCCTTCCAGCGCCGACAAGCGCTCGGCGCGGCGTATGGCGAGATCCCGCTGGCTGGCAAGCTCCGCCAGCTGGGCCGCCTGATTGCCGCGCTCGATTTGGCCCGCCGACGGACGCACGATCGCCAAGAGCTCCCCTCGTTTGACTGCCTGTCCGAGCGAGGGCAGCCCGTTCGACCCGGGCTCGATACGGCCCGCCAAGGTCGGCTGCACCCGGCCCCCGGCATTCGGGTCCATCACCACACGGCCATTGAGCGTGACCGTCTGCGCAAGCTTGCCCGCCTGCGGAATGACCGTACGCACGCCAAGCTGGCGCTGCGACGCCTTGGGGAGGAACACGCTGCCGTCGGGCAGGCGCTGCGGGCTGTTCGCCTGGACCGGCGGTGCAGCGTCGCCGTGGTCATGGCCCGGACCTGCGTGGATAGCCGGAGACAGTGCCAGCGACGCGGCCAATGTCAGGAGGCGGATCATCGCGCGGCTCCGCGACGGCGACCGCGCATGAAGGCGATGCCGATGACAACGCTCAGCATCCCAGCCGCGACGGCGGCGTAGAGCCATGCCCGCCCACCGCCATGGATGGCATCGACCTGTGTGGCCTCGACGACGTCGAACGCGCCTTCCAGCAAGTCGGCATCGGCGCCGTGAGCGATGGTGAAGGTCATGAGGTGCCTGCCCGGCTTGGAAGCTCCGGAGAGCGTCATGCGGTACGTGCCGTCGGGTGCCGGCGCCGCGACGGTGGTCTTTCCACCGGCATCCACCTCGATACGCGCATCGGTGATCGGTTCGTTGGTGGCGTACCGATCGAGATAGATCGTGACGGTCTCGCCGTCGAGCACGCCGACAAGCTCGAACAGATCGCTATGGGTGCCGAAGCGTGGCGTGGCGGCGGGGCTGGCGCTGACCGCGGAGTCGTCATGTGCGTGACCCGGACCGGCCAAGGAGGGCATGGCGGACGCGGTCCAGAGCACCGCGGCAATCAAGAAGGGGATCAAGGCAGTACTCCGATGGCTTGGTTGAGTCGCGCTCGCGACAGACCGACGTCGAGGCGAGCAAGCTCCGCCGCGACGGCGGCCTCGCGCGCGAGTGTACGTACGCGCAAGAGGTCCACCAGACCGCGTTCGCCGTAGCGGAAAGCGCGCTCGATCAGGTCCAGGTTCTCCAGGGCGACGCGTTGCTGGGTGGTCGCGATAGCAGCCTGAGCTTCGGCAGACTCGAGTGCGGCGCGCGCCTGTGCGACCTGGATCATCAGCTGTCGGCGTGTGGCGACTGCGGCAATCTGCGCTTCAGCAAGCGCAGTGCTTGCGGCTGCGATGCGAGGCGCGTTGCGGACGTCCGTGTCCAGGGGGATCGCGATCCCGACTCTCACGCTATTGCGATAGTCACCGCCGCCTACGTCGCGGTCGAAGCGTGGGACGATCGCAAACGTAGGGCTATCGCGGCGTACCGTTTGCGCGTAGTCGAGCCGCGCGCGCGCTGCGGCAATCGCGTCCATCTGCGCTTGCAGGGCGGGGTTGGCGTCGAATGCGTCGCGGGTCGGTGGCTCGGGTTCGGGCGGGGGCAGAATTCTCAGACCAACCAGCGCGTCGTAGGCATCCATCGTGCCCCGCTCGCTGGCGTGAGCCTGTGCAAGCGCCGCACGGGCAGTGAGCAGCTCGCTCTGTGCCAGGAGCAGGTCCGTCCGGGCGAGCTCGCCCGCGCGGAGTCGGCGGGCGACGTCTGCCTCGAGTGCCTCGGCTGCCTGCAGGCGTGCCTGGGCGAGCGCCACGTTCTGGCGTCCACGATGCGCCGCCCACAGCGCCTCCCGTACCTCGCCGGCCAATGCAAGCCGGTCCGCAGCGGCGCGAGCAGTGGCTGCCTCCCGATCCTCGTCAATCACCCTGCGCTGCGCGGCGCGCTGCCCGGGTAACCACAGCGGGACGGCGAGTGCGGGTTCCCATTCGTTCTTGCCGCGTTCAGGGCCTTGCTGCATGCCGAACGGCTCGGACCAGCGGGGCTGATCCCGGCGCACGTCGAGCCCGACGGTAGGCGAATCCGGAAACCACGCGCCCGTGACGCGCTCGCGCGCGTCGAGCTCCGCGCGCCGTGCGGCCTGCAGATCAGCCTGTTGTGAACGTATCCACGCTTGCTCGACAGCGTCCTTCAGCGTCGGCGTCTGGGCCTGCGCGGCACTCGCGAACGCAAGTGCCAACCAAAGCAAAACCTTCATCCTCATGATCATCCCGGCCACACAAGACCAGAGCGCCGGGGACGAGAGGGCCGGCGCGTGGCGTGCGCCGGGTCGGTCGGAAAGGGAAGTTACGCCCCGGCGGTCAGCCGTGGGCTAGAGGAGGGCGTGAAAGGTCGTCGATCGGCGTGGGCGACACGCTCATACCGAGGGCGGCGTGGAAGCATCGGCTTGTGTTCGAGTCCACCATCGGATGGGCGCCGCATGCGCCCGGATTAACGCCAAGCTGGCAGAAAGCATGCGCCAGATCGCACTTGCCGCAGTCCTCATCCGCACCGTGATTATCACCCACTTCATGGTCTGCCACAGCATGAGCCACATGGACGGTCTCAGACGTGGCGCCCTCATGACTGTGGTCATGGAAAAGTGCCGCGGCGAACCCTTGAACGGGCATCCAGAGCGCAAGCAGAAGAGCGACAAATCGCAACATAGCCGACGGATGGTACTAGAGGGTGGTCGATTCACGCAACGGGTTCAAGTGGCCCGCTGAACCGTATGCTGCCGCGGATCACCGGACGCCCGAAGCTCCATTCGGGCCTGGCGAATCACTGTACGACCGGCGGAGAGTGCAAGGGCGCCGAGGACGCTTGCAATTGCGACATCGGGCCAGATCGTGCCCGTGCCGAACACACCAGCAGCGGCCAGCAAGACTGCAACGTTTCCGATCGCGTCGTTTCGTGAGCACAGCCAGACCGAGCGCATGTTCGCATCCCCTCCCCGAAACGCGTACAACAGCAGTGCTACGCCTACGTTGACTGCCAGAGCGAGCACAGCGATCCCTGCCATGGTCGGGGCATCGGGAACGGTCCCACGCGAAGCGTTCACCATAGCGATCCCCAGTACCCCAACGCCGTATAGCGCCATCGTCCAGCCTTTGACCAGTGCGACGCGGCTCCGCCACATCGTCACCATGGCAAGGGCGCCTACACTCACGGCGTAGTTCGCCGTGTCGCCTAGGAAATCGATCGCGTCGGCAAGGAGCGCGGAGGACTGGGCGTGCCAGGATGCCGCTGCCTCCACAAAGAACATCAGTAGATTGGCGACAAGGGCAATCCAGAGAGCCCGGCGAAAGGCGCCGGTATCCGGAAGTGGAGGGGTGCAGTTCGTGCGGCAGGAACGGGACATGTTTGCGTGGGCTCAACCGGCGGAATAGCATGGAGTGGAAACTCTGGTGCCGCTCCAGAGTCAAGGGAGGGCCGTCACATGCAGATTGGAGAACTATCGAGGGTTACCGGCACGCCGGTCGACACGATCCGATACTACGAAAAGATCGGACTCTTGCGCCCGGCTGCGCGAACGCAGGGCAACTACCGCCGGTACTCGAGTCAGGCGATTGATCAGCTACGATTCGTTCGCCGATGCCGGCGCCTAGGGATCTCCCTGGTGCAGGTGCGCCAACTCCTGGAGTTCTGTAGTGACCCGGAACGCCGCTGCGATGAAGTCAACGAGATGCTGGATCAGCACATTGAACGGCTCGACAAACAGCTGTTGGATATGCAGAGCCTTGCACGCGAGCTGAGGCAGCTTCGTGCGGTGTGTCGCGCTCCGGGGAAGGCGGCCAGTTGCCGGATACTGACCAGCCTGCAACGGCGGTAAGTCAGCACTCGTCAGAGCGCAATCTTCCATTTCGGAGGCAGCGAGGCCCGCGTGTAAGTGGGGCCATGGGCAAGGAGCGAGCACGCGTCGCGTGTCAGCGCGCGATCCCATGAACTGGCGCGCGTCGTTGCGCCCATGCCAGACCGCACACGCCGCCGGTCGTCTCCGAGAGACAATGCTCTCCGGGGGCGATGTTTCCTGCAGCGGATCAGTTCGCGCGTGCGCCGATTCGCGTACGTCCAAGCCAACGGGCACGCGGCAGCCAGTCGAGGGACGCAACGAGTCCGGGCGCGGCGCTACGTAGGCGACTTTCACGCCTATTGCGCTCTGCCCGTTCACCTTGCTCCGCGCCAGCGGTTTTGTGCAACGTTATGGGAAACGACCCGTGGATTCTGCAGGTTTATGGTTCAATGGCCCATGGTCACGCCCCGTTTTCCGCATGAGAACCGCCGCTCGTTTGCCTCGGAAGTGCACCGATATGGTTTTTTTGGGTGCGGTTATTCGGTTTAGTTGGCACGGTGGTTCAATTCCGCCGCTGACCACCACGATTTCGCGCGGCGCCAGCCGGGCGAAATCGCGCCAGGGCGATTCGGCCGTGGGTATCGCACGTCTTCCCAGTGCCCGGCCCGCGACGACGCGCGCCGGGTGTCGCCCGGTTCTTGCTCCGCCTCGTCCGACACGTCCGCGGCCGGTCGGCCGCACCACCTGCTGGAGGCCCGCATGAGCGACCATGTCTACAAGCACATCGAGCTGACCGGCTCGTCCGCAACCGGCATCGAGGACGCCGTCCGGAATGCCATCGCTCGGGCGCACGAGACCGTGCGGCACATGCAATGGTTTCAGGTGATCGAGACGCGCGGCCACATCGTGGACGGCAAGGTCGCCCACTGGCAGGTGACGATCAAGATCGGGTTCACGCTCGAGTCGTAGCGCTGCCGCGAGGCGCGCCGTGTCCGACGGTCGCGCCGGCGTTCGCTACACCGGGCCCTGCAGCAACCGGTCGATGACGTTCCGGGTGATCTGCGTGACGATCCGGTCGCCGCCAGCCAGGACCTGCGCCCAGTCGGTGGTTCCGGTCGTGAAGACGGTGCCGCGCGGCGCATGGAGCGCCATGGCCGCGTTGTGCAGGCCCGCGCCCGCTGGCTGCCCCTCCCGCGAGGGCAATTCATCCCAACGGCCGGAAAGCGGGGCGACCGCGAGCAGGCGCAGGTCCGGCGGCGTGCCGCACCGGCGGGCGTCCGCAGCGAGGCGGGCGCGTCCGGTGCCGTCTTCGATGGCCTCGACCGGCGCGCCATCGCATTCGTAGCCGACGAGCGGTGGCACGCTGTCGCGGCCGAAGACGTCCCCCGTCCGGAGGTTCGTGCCCGCGAAGGCCCAGTGCGCGCCCTCCTGCACGACGTACCCCGCGGGCTCCCGCGCGCCGCCCCACCACCCGCCGCCGTGGCGGTAGCTGACGCCGGTCAGGGCGTCCTCGGGGCGACCGACGCCCGACCACCAGTGGTCCATCGCGCCGCGCGGTCCGCCCTGGTGGCAGACCATCGCGGTGTCGCTCTCCACCAGGTGGATGCGCCACCAGCAGACGTTGGCGCCGAAGAAGGCCACGTTGCCGCCGCGTGCGCCGTGGATCTCGACGGCACGGCGCATCGCGTCGGTCCAGTACTCGTCGTGGCCGACGCTCAGCAGCAGCGAGTACCGCTCCAGCAGCGGCGGCTCGGCGTGTACGTCGAGGTCCGTGCAGTACTCGACCGCATGGCCTTCTCGCTCCAGCCATGAGATGAACGGCGCATCCCAGTGTGCGAAGGTCTGCCGCGGTGACGACGGGTCGTAGTGATCCGGCGCGCCGAACGTGCTGCCCCCGATGCCGCCCCCCGGACGCCGCCACGTGACGCGGCCGCCGGGCGGGTCGCTCGACCAGGGCGGGTTGAGGTAGAAGCAACCGCCGCCCGTGCAGTTGTAGGCCTGGTAGGTCGCGATCGGCAGCTTGTAGAGCAGGCGCGAGCGCCCGCTGCCGCGGACGACGAAGAGCGCAGCCGCGCTGTCCATCGACGTTGCGAGCCCGGGTGCGCCGGGCGCTTCGAGCCACGCAACGTAGACCCCCGACGGCCAGGCGGCGGGGATCTCAAAGCCGTACGACGGCCACTTCCAGTCGTGAGCGGGACCCCCGAACGGCGCAGGCCGCCCGTTCAGCCACGCGGAGACGCTCATTTCCGTGAAGCCGGTGCCCCCCCAGCGGTGGAAGCGGACGCGGAACCGGGACGCATCGGTGGCGACGTGCAGCACCAGTCGCCCGCCCGGCCTCACGCTGGGGCGATGCGGATAGCCGTGGATCAGGGCGGACCTCCGTACGCTACGGCCGGTCAGCCTGCCCCGAGGATGTCCTCCGGCTCGACGCGCTTGCGAAGCAGATAGGGCGGCATCGCGAGCGCGTGCATCGGCGTGCGCCGGAAGCTCTCCAGCGCCTGAGCGGGCGTCTCCACGATCGGCTCCTCCTTGCGGTTGAAGGACGTGTTGAGCAGCACCGGGATGCCGGTGCGCGCGGCGAACGATTCGAGCAGGCGCCGCAGCAGCCGATCGTCGCTCTCGCCGACGGTCTGAAGGCGTGCCGTGCAGTCGACGTGGGTGACCGCGGGAATCAACGCGGCCGCTTCCGGACGCACCGGCGCGGCGAACTGCATGAAGGGAGATGGCCGCCGGATGTCGAAGAAGCGCTCCGCCTGCTCGAGCAGCACGATGGGCGCGAGGGGCCGGAACCACTCGCGCTGCTTCACGGCAGCGTTGATCCAGTCGCGCACTTCCGCCCGGCGCGGATCGCCGAGGATGCTGCGATGACCCAAGGCGCGCGGGCCGAACTCGCTGGGCCCCTGGAAGAGCCCGATCACCCGCGATGCGGCAAGGAGTTCGACCATCCGTGCGACCAGGTCGACGGGGCGCTCGACGATGAGGTCCTCCGCACCCTGCACCGCGGCATCGATCGCCTCGGCGCGCGGCGCCGGTCCGAGGAAATCGCTCTCCCAGCGCCAGTCACAGCGTTCCGCCGCCAGCTCGACCAGCCCGTAGACGGCGCAGCCGAGCGAGGTGCCCGCATCGCTCGGCGCCGGGGGCAGGAACAGGCGCTCGAACGGCGACTCGCGCAGCAGCCTGTCGTTTGCAGAGCAGTTGAGGCCCGTGCCGCCGGCGAAGCACAGGTTGCGTGCGCCGGTCTGCGCATGAAGCCACCGGGCGATTGCGAGCAGTGCCTCCTCGAACGCACGCTGCCCGGCAGCCGACAGGTTGGCGATGTCCGCGAAGCGAGTGCCGTCCCCGGCAGCGAAGCGGAAGCGGCGTCGTTCGCCGAAGATCTCCATCCACGCCGGCGGAATCGTCACGCGCGGCCCGTCCACCTCCAGGGGCGGCAGCCCCAGGGCGTCCGGGTCGCCGTGCGGCGCGAGTCCCATCACCTTGCCCTCGTTGCCCTCGCCCGGGAACATCGCCTGCGTGAGATGGAAATAGAACATGCCCAGGCCGACGGGACGGCCTTCGTCGCAGTCCCACAGCTGCTTGCCCAGGCATTCGAAGCCGTCGCGGCCGGCGCGGTAGAAGGAGGAGACCTCGCGCGCATCGGGGGGCGCGTCGCCGATGCCGGGGCACCGCTCGGTGAAGTGCGCCACCGGGCTGCCCTGGCCGTCGACGATCATCACCGCCGCCGAGTCGAACGGCGACGGCGGAAACACGCTGTAGAGATGCGCCACGTGGTGCGAGATGCGTGCACGGCGACAGTCCGGGGCGAGCGTCAAGGTCTCCGACAACTCGCGCTCGTACTCGGCGAGCTTCTCGAGCTCCCGATCCGAGGAGTAGCACTCCACGAGCACGTCGAGAGGTGTATCGAGACCAGGCAGGGAAGGTCCGTACACCATCCGGAAGTCGCCGAGCCGCCCCCAGTGGTGCTTCTCACGGGTCAGGCGCTCCTTCTGGATCGCGAACTCCATCCCGGAGCCGCGCATGAGGCAGAGGCTCGCGTCCTGAGTGCGGTTGACTCCGAGCACGACGGGCTCGCGCTTGCTCTGCGGCATGGGGTCCTCTCGTCCGAACTGCCCGCGGGAGCCGTGCAAGAGGCGTGCCCCGGCAGCGCGGTCCCGACCGATTTCCGACGCGGCTGACGCCCGGGTCACAGCCGGGGTGGTCCCGTGCGCACTATTTCTCGCGATCTGCCCCGGTTTCCCGGGATCTGCTCGCGATTCGGCTGGCACCGCGCTTGCATTGCCACCGTCCAGAACACCGGGGAGAGGACGTTGGACGCACTGATTCGCACCGCTTTCCAGCCGATCATGAGCGCGCGCGGCCACATCGTCGCGTACGAGGCGCTGCTGCGCTTTCGCGAAGGGCTTGAGAAGCCGGAATCCCGCATGGCGGCGATCCGCCGCTGGGAGGAGAGCGGGTACATCGCGACGATCGACATCGCCGTCCTCAAGCAGAGCATCGCTGCGCTGGATCTGCTGCATCCGACGCTCTCGGTGAGCGTCAACGTCTCCTCGCTCACCGTGAACCGCCATCGCGAACGCTACGTGCGGCATCTGCGTGGCGTCGGCGCCCTCGCGAAGCGCCTCGTGATCGAGCTCACCGAGTCCGGCGTGCCCCTCGACCCGCAGGCGATGCTCGCCTTCGCGCGCGACTGCGCCGCCCTCGACGTGCGCCTCGCGCTCGACGACTGCGCGCCCGGCCTGCCGCGCTGCGAGGAGACGGTGCTGCGAACGCTGCGGCCCAAGCTCGTGAAGCTCGAGCGGAAGGCGCTGTCCACCGCGTTCCAGACGCTCGGCGACGCGGCGTTGCGCGAGCTGATTCAGCGCTGCTCGTCCGCGGGGGCGCGCGTGGTCGCGCAGGGCATCGACAGCCAGGAGAAGTTCGACTGGTCGTACTCGCTCGGCGTCCGTTACTTCCAGGGCTTCCTGGTCGGCCATCCGCGGCAGTTCCCGCTGCTCGACGAACAGGCCGCCTTCCGCAGCATGGAGTTCACCCAGCCGCCCGCGGAGCTCTCGGCGGCCGCCTGACGGCACGCCGTAAGGTTGCGTAAGGTCCGGTTCAGGTCCGGTAAGGCGCGGGTCAGAGGTCCGTAAGGGCCGGCGTGCACTATTTCCTCCGCGGGGCGTTCCGCCCCGATCTCTCGGAGGGGATGAATCATGGCGGTGAACACGCTGAACTGGGCCGCGATCGACGCCGATCCGCGCTTCCAGTCGCTGCACGCGCGCAAGTCGCGCTTCCTGTGGGGCCTGATGGCCTTCTCGGTCGTCTACTACTTCCTGCTGCCGATCGGCGCAGCTTACTTCACCGATCTCTACAGGGTGAAGGTGTGGGGGCCGATCAACTTCGGCCTGGTGTTCGCACTCTCGCAGTTCGTGGTGGCGTGGGGCATCGCGTGGTTCTACGCGCGCAAGGCCGCGGAGTTCGACGCGCTCGCCGAAGAGATCGCCCTCGATGCGGACCGCATCGGCGTGGCCAGGTCCGGCCGTCGCTAGGGAGCCCGCCATGAAATCCACACTCATGCTCGGCGCCGGCGCGGTCGCGCTGCTCGCCGCTTCCCCGGCCTTCGCCCAGGCGGTGTCGAAGGAGTACACGTTCCTGACGTTCGCCGTCTTCGGCGCAATCATCGCGGCGACGATGTTCGTCACCTATCTGGCGGCCAAGCGGACCAAGACCGCGGCGGACTTCTACACGGCGGGCGGCGGCGTGTCGGGCCTGCAGAACGGCTGGGCCATCGCCGGCGACTATCTTTCCGCCGCGTCGTTCCTCGGCATCGCCGGCCTGATCAGCCTGTACGGCTACGACGGCTTCATGTACTCGGTGGGCTGGCTGGTGGCCTACATCACCGTGCTGCTGGTGATCGCGGAGCCGTGCCGCAACATCGGCAAGTACACCATGGGCGACATCCTCGCCTTCCGCAACAACCCCAAGACCGTCAAGACGTTCATGGCGCTGTCCACGATCACCGTCTCGACGTTCTACCTGACCGCCCAGATGGTCGGCGGCGGCGTGCTGGTGAAGACGCTCATCGGCATCGACTACGAGATCTCCGTGGCCGCCGTGGGCGTGCTGATGCTCGCGTACGTGCTGTTCGGCGGGATGGTCGCCACCACCTACGTCCAGATCATCAAGGCGGTCCTGCTGGTGGTCGCCTCGGTGGTGATGGTCGTGCTCGTGTGGGGCCAGTACGGCTTCAACCTGCCCGAGTACCTCGGCGTCGTCACCGGCGATCCGAAGGTGCAGGCGCAGGTCGCACGGCTGCTCGGCGACGCGTCGAAGAACATGACCGCCGCGGAGCTCGGTCAGCGCTTCCTCGAGCCCGGCCTGCTCTTCAAGAGCCCGATCGACCAGATCTCGCTCGGCATGGCGCTGGTGCTCGGCACCGCCGGCCTGCCGCACATCCTGATGCGTTTCTTCACCGTGCCCACGGCGCAGCAGGCGCGCAAGTCGGTGATCTGGGCGATGGGCATCATCGGCGGCTTCTACGTGCTGACGCTGTTCCTCGGCACCGGTGCCGCGATCAAGGTGGGCGCCCTCGACATCACCGCGATCGACCGCGGCGGCAACATGGCGGCGCCGCTGCTCGCGCAGTTCCTCGGCGGCGGCAAGGATTCCATCCTGGGCAACCTCATGCTCGCGTTCGTGGCCGCGGTGGCGTTCGCGACCATCGTCGCGGTCGTGGCGGGCCTCGTGCTCGCGGCGGCCTCCGCGATGTCTCACGACATCTGGGTCGGCGTCATCAAGGGCGACCAGGCCACGCAGGAGGAGGAGCTCAAGGCCGCGCGGATCTGCTCGCTGATCGTGGGCGCGCTCGCCATCACCATCGGCATCCTCGCCAAGGGCCAGAACGTCGCCCACCTCGTGGCGCTCGCCTTCGCGGTGGCCGCGTCGGCCAACCTGCCGGTCGTGCTGCTCACGCTGTACTGGAAGAAGTGCAACACCGGCGGCGTCGTGGCGGGCCTCGTGGTCGGCACGTTCGCCGCCATCGGTCTCGTGCTCATCAGCCCCAACATGACCTACCCGCTGCAGGTGAAGGCCGCGCAGGAGAAGGTAATCAAGGCGCAGGACGAGCGCATCGCGAAGCTCAACGCCGACCTGCCCGCGCTCACCGACCCGATCGCGCAGGAGAAGGCCCGGGCGGGCATCGCCGCGGCCGAGAAGGCGAAGAAGGCGGCCGAGACCACGATCGCGGGCCTGGGCAGCTCGACCACGTCGCTGGTGGGTCTGGAGAAGCCGCTGTTCGAGCTGCGCAATCCGGGACTCATCTCGATTCCGCTCGGCTTCCTCGCCGTGGTGCTCGGCTCGCTGCTGTATCGCGACAAGCGTGCCGAGGAGATGTGGGACGAGCTCTACGTCCGCTCCAACACCGGCATCGGTCGGGCGGCGGCGTCCGCGCATTAGCGCCGGGCGCGGCGCGGAGGGCGCGCAGCGAGCATGTCATTCCGGCAGTACGCCGTCCTCCCCTCCGGGGACGGTGCGGCCCCCGGGCAGCGATGCCCGGGGGCTTTTGCTTGCCGGGGCGCCTTCGGCGGGGCGGCCGACGTCGCGCCGCGGCTCGGGCGAGAACGGTGCTTGCTAGGGCTGCCGCGGGAGCTGTCGGGAATTGCTACGGTGCGGCCGCCGCCGTGCCGCCGAAGGAGCGTGCACGATGGAATGGCTGTCCGACCCGCAGGCGTGGCTCGCGCTGGTGACGCTCACCGCGCTCGAGATCGTCCTCGGCATCGACAACATCATCTTCATCACCATCCTCGTCGGACGGCTTCCCGAGGCGCAGCGGAACCGGGCGCGCATCCTCGGTCTCGGCCTGGCGATGGGCACGCGCATCCTCCTGCTCCTGTCGCTCGCATGGGTGATGACGCTCACCGCGCCGCTGTTCTCGGCGCTGGGGCGCGACTTCTCCGGGCGCGACCTCATCCTGCTCGCCGGCGGCCTGTTCCTGCTGTGGAAGGCGGTGCGCGAGATCCACACGTCCCTGGAAGGGGAGGAGGACCACGCGGCGGGCGCGGCGGCGACGGCGACGTTCGGCGCGGTGCTGGTGCAGATCGCGCTGATCGACATCATCTTCTCGCTCGATTCGGTGATCACCGCGGTCGGCATGGCGGACGACATCCCGGTGATGGTCATCGCGGTGATGATCGCGGTGGGCGTGATGATGTTCGCGGCGAAGTCGATCGGCGAGTTCGTCGACCGGCATCCGACGGTGAAGATGCTCGCGCTGTCGTTCCTGATCCTCGTCGGCTTCGCGCTGGTGGCCGAGGGCTTCCACTTCCACGTGCCGAAGGGCTACATCTACTTCGCGATGGCCTTCTCGGTGACGGTGGAGATGCTCAACCTGCGTGCCCGCGCCCGGGCACGTGCCCGGCACGAGGCCGCGGAGGGTCCGGTCAAGCTGCGCCGGACGCTCTCGAACGATCCGACGTCCGGTACCCTGCCGTGACGCTAGCCCAGCACGGCCTCGCACGCGCCGATGCCGGCGAGGAGGGCGCGAACGCGCTCGGGCGGCCGGGCGAAGGTGAGGCCGCTGCACGAGCCGGTGGTCACCACCTGCCCGGCGCGAAGACCGCCGCAGCGCGCGGCGGCGTGGTTCGCGAGCCACGCGAGCAGGCGGATGACGTCGCCCGCCGCATTGCCGCCCACGCCCTCGTAGAGCGCGCGCTCGCCCGCCTCCAGGCGTACCGGTTGCCGCGTCTGGTCCACGCGCCGGTCCACGGTGCGTCCGGGACCGACCACGAGCGCGCCGTGGCTGCCGAAATCCGCGAGCGCGGACAGCGGATCCACGGCGCGCATGTCCACGAAGCGCGAGTCGAGGATCTCGATGGCCGGATGCACGGTCGCGATCGCGGCCAGCACGTCCTCCTCGCCGTAAGGTGACCCGCGCGGGGGGAGATCGAACGCGAGCTTGAACGCGATCTCGGCCTCCAGTCCGTTGAGCCGGAACGCGCCGGGCGGAAATTCGTGCCCGGATGCGACCACGCCGGCCGCGGGCAGCGGTGAGCACGCGGGTTCGGCGGCCGGGGACGCCGCGCCCACCTTCCAGCCGCCAATGCCGCCCAGCGCGGCGACGACGGCGTCCTGGACGGCGTAGGCGGCTGCGGCGTCCGCCGGGCGTTCGGCTTCGGGCAGGGCGGCGAGGGGCGCGCCCTGGCGGCGGGCATCGAGCAGGCGGCGGGCGGTCGGGTTCAAGGTGGGCGGCTCCTGGGTCAGGGGCGCATTTTCGCATTGCGACGACGGGTGGTCTCCCGCACCGTCCCGGTGCGGCCCGCATTTGCGCTGGATCAAATCCGGGGCTCCCCGCGCTTCCGCTATAATCGCCAACCACTTACGGTACCCCTGATGCAGCTCTTCGCGCTCGGTCTCAACCACACGACCGCGCCGCTCGACATCCGCGAGCGCGTGGCGTTCGGTGCCGAGCACCTGAAGGGGGCGCTGTCCGAGCTGGTGCGCGCCCGGCCGGCCGAAGAGGCGGCGATCCTTTCCACCTGCAACCGCACGGAAATCTATTGCGCCAGCGGCGATCCGCGCGAGGCGCTGTCGTGGCTCGCCGGCTACCATCGCCTGGAGCCGCACGCGTTGCAGCCGCACTTCTACACGCTGCCGCAGGAGCAGGCGGTGCGCCACGCGTTCCGCGTCGCCTCCGGGCTCGATTCCATGGTGCTGGGCGAGGCGCAGATCCTCGGGCAGATGAAGGAGGCGGTGCGCACCGCCGAGGAGGCGGGCGCGCTCGGCGCGACGCTGTCCAAGCTGTTCCAGCGCTCCTTCGCGGTGGCGAAGGAGGTGCGCACGAACACGCGCATCGGCGCGAACGTCGTGTCGATGGCCGCGGCGGCGGTCAAGCTCGCCGCCCGCATCTTCCCGAGCCTGCGCGAGCAGCGGGTGCTCTTCATCGGCGCCGGCGAGATGATCGAGCTCTGCGCGACGCACTTCGCGGCGCAGATGCCGCGCTCCATCACGGTGGCCAACCGCACGCTCGACCGCGCCGAGGCGCTGGCGCGGCGCTTCAACGGCCACGCCATCGTGCTGCGCGATCTGCCGGAGCAGCTCCCGCACCACGACATCGTCGTCTCGTGCACCGCGAGCACCCTGCCGATTCTCGGCAAGGGCACGATGGAGCGCGTGATCCGCGCGCGCCGCCACCAGCCCGTGTTCATGGTGGACCTCGCCGTGCCGCGCGACATCGAGCCGGAAGTCGGGCGCATGGACGACGTCTATCTGTACACGGTGGACGACCTCGCCGAGCTGGTGCGCTCCGGTCTCGACGAGCGCCAGTCCGCCGTGCAGCAGGCCGAGGCCATCATCGACGCGCAGGTGGGCAACTTCCTGCACTGGATGGAATCGCGCGACATGGTGCCGCTGATCCGCGGCCTGCGCGACCAGGGCGAGAACGCGCGCCGCGCCGAGCTCGACCGCGCCATGCGCATGCTCGCGCGCGGCGACGACCCGAAGGCCGTGCTCGAGGCGCTGTCGCATGGCCTCACCAACAAGCTCCTCCACGCGCCGACGCGCGCCCTGCACGAGGCGGCCGGCGACAACCGCGGCGAGCTCGCAGCCGCCATCGACCGCCTCTACCGCATCCGTCAGCGCCCCTAGCGGCGCCGGCGCTCATCAGCAGCATCTCCCCATGAAGCCGAGCATCGCGGCCAAGCTGGACCAACTCGTGCGCCGCCTCGCGGAGCTGAACGCGATCCTCTCCACCGAAGAGGCGACGCGCGACATGGACCAGTATCGGCGCCTGACGCGCGAGCACGCCGAGCTCACGCCGGTGGTGGAGCGCTTCAACGAGTACCAGGCCGCGGCGGCGGATCTCGCGACTGCATCCGAGATGCTGGGCGATCCCGAGCTCAAGGCGTTCGCCGAAGCCGAGGCGCAGGCGGCGAAGGACCGCATGGAAGAGCTCGGCGCCGAGCTGCAGAAGCTGCTGCTGCCCAAGGACCCCGACGACGAGCGCAACGTGTTCCTGGAAGTGCGCGCCGGCACCGGCGGCGACGAGGCCGCGCTCTTCGCGGGCGACCTCTTCCGCATGTACGCCCGCTTCGCCGAGCGCAACCGCTGGCAGGTCGAAGTCGTCTCGGAGAATCCGTCGGAGGTGGGCGGCTACAAGGAGATCATCGCGCGCATCGTCGGCTTCGGCGCGTACTCGCGGCTGAAGTTCGAGTCGGGCGCGCATCGCGTCCAGCGCGTGCCGGCGACCGAGGCACAGGGCCGCATCCACACCTCCGCGGCCACGGTCGCGGTCATGCCCGAGGCCGACGAGGTCGCGGAAGTGGTGCTGAATCCGGCCGACCTGAAGATCGACACCTTTCGCGCCTCGGGCGCCGGGGGCCAGCACGTCAACAAGACCGACTCGGCGGTGCGCATCACCCATCTGCCGACCGGCATCGTGGTCGAGTGCCAGGACGACCGCTCGCAACACAAGAACAAGGCGCGCGCGATGTCGGTGCTCGCCGCCCGCATCCACGACGTGCAGCTGCGCGAGCAGCGCTCGAAGGAGGCGGCGACGCGCAAGTCGCTGGTGGGATCGGGCGACCGCTCCGAGCGCATCCGCACCTACAATTTTCCGCAGGGGCGCGTCACCGACCACCGCATCAACCTCACGCTGTACAAGATCGCCGACGTCATGGACGGCGATCTCGACGAGCTGACCGGCGCACTCGCCGCGGAGCACCAGGCAGAGCAGCTCGCGGCGCTGGCGGAGCAGGTGTAGCGCCGATGCAGCCGCCGCCGGCACGGCTCACGCTGCGGCGCCTGCTCGCGTCCTCCAACCTTCCCGATTCCGAGGCGAAGAGCCTCGCGCAGCATGCGCTCGGCGTGTCGCGTGCCTGGCTGGTGGCCCGCCTCGACGATCCGATCGACGTGCAGCAGGCGCGCGCGATCGAGCGGCTGTATGCGCGCCGGCAGGGCGGCGAGCCGGTCGCCTACATCACCGGCGAGCGCGAGTTCCATTCGCTCGACTTCGCGGTCGGTCCCGCGGTACTGATCCCGCGTCCGGAGACCGAGCTGCTGGTGGACCTCGCGCTCGGGGCGCTCGCGGGCCGCGGCGGCCGCGTGCTCGATCTCGGCACGGGCAGCGGGGCGGTCGCGATCGCGATCGCGCATCGGGCCCCGGATGCGGAGGTGTGGGCCGTCGATGCATCCGAGAAGGCCCTCGACGTCGCGCGCGCCAACGCCGCGCGCCATCACGTGAACGTGCGCTTCGTCCGCAGCGACTGGTTCTCGCGCATCGGTGCCGAGCGCTTCGACGTGATCGTCGGCAATCCGCCCTATGTCGCGGCCGGCGATCCGCACCTCGCCGAAGGCGACGTCCGTTACGAGCCGCGCGACGCGCTCGTGAGCGGCAACGACGGCCTCGATGCCATCCGGGCGATCGTCGCGCAGGCGCCACGGCATCTGGAGGCCGGCGGCCGGCTGTTCCTCGAGCACGGCTGGGATCAGGCGGAGCGGTGCCGCGACCTCCTTGCCGCCTGCGGATTCCACGCCGTGGAGAGCTGGCCCGACCTCGCCGGCATTCCGCGGGTGTCGGGCGGCACGCTCCCATGATGCTCACCGACGCGGAACTCCAGGCGCTCTGGCTGAGCTTCAAGGTGTCGGCGCGCGCCGTGGTCTTCGCGCTGCCGGTCGCCATCGCGTGCGCGTGGCTCCTCGCGCGCCGCGAGTTCTGGGGCAAGACGCTATTCGACGGGGTCGTGCACCTGCCGCTGGTGATGCCGCCGGTGGTGGTGGGCTACCTGCTGCTGGTCGTGTTCGGCACCAACGCGCCGCTGGGCGCGTGGCTCAAGGACACGCTCGGCATCCGCTTCGTCTTCACCTCGGCGGGCGCGTCGCTCGCGATCGCGGTCACGACCTTTCCGCTGATGGTGCGCGCGATCCGACTCGCCATCGAGGCCATCGATCCCGGCCTCGAGGATGCGGCACGCACGCTCGGCGCCTCGGCCTGGGATCGCTTCGCTACCATCACGCTGCCGCTGATGCTGCCCGGCATCGTCGCCGGCGCCGTGATCGCGTTCGCCGCCGGGCTCGGGGAATTCGGCGCGGTGATCACCTTCGTTTCCAACATTCCGGGCGAAACGCAGACGCTGCCGCTCGCGATCTACACCGCGACGCAGACGCCGGGCGGCGAAGCCGCGGCCGCACGCCTCGCACTGCTCTCCATCCTGCTCGCGCTCGCCGGGCTGGTCGCCGCGGAGGTGATCGGCCGGCGCGTGAAGCGCATGCTGGGCCGCTGACGTGCTGAGCGTGGACATCAGCCGCCAGCTCGGCCGCTTCCGGCTGGAGGCCGCGTTCGATGCGAGCGACGCACGGCTCACCGCGCTGTTCGGGCGCTCCGGCTGCGGCAAGACGTCGATCCTCGCCGCCATCGCCGGGCTCCTGAAGCCCGACGCCGGTCGCATCAGCGCGGCGGGGGAAACGCTGTTCGATGCCGCGCAGCGCATCGACGTGCCGGTCGAGGCCCGCCGGGTCGGCATGGTGTTCCAGGACGATCGCCTGTTTCCCCACCTGTCGGTGCGCGACAACCTCGCCTACGGCATGAAGCGGGCGAAGGGCGAGCGGCGCATCGCCTTCGACGACGTGACCAAGCTGCTCGGCCTCGCCCATCTGCTCGACCGCCGGCCGGCGCGCCTCTCCGGCGGGGAGAAGCAGCGGGTCGCCATCGGCCGGGCGCTGCTCTCGCAGCCGCGCGTGCTGCTGATGGACGAGCCGCTCGCGTCGCTCGACGCGCCGCGCAAGCAGGAGATCCTCTACTACATCGAGCGGCTGCGCGACGAACTGGCGCTGCCCATCGTATACGTGAGCCACGAGATCGAGGAGATCGTGCGGCTCGCGGACAAGATGGTGCTGGTGTCCGAGGGACGCGTCGTGGCGTCCGGGCGCGTCTCGGAGATCATGAACCGCCTCGACCTCAAGCCGCTCACCGGCCGCTTCGAGGCTGGCGCGGTGCTGGACACGGT
>CAZKHE010000062.1:0-26234 GCA_964552535.1 uncultured Enterobacteriaceae bacterium
GCGACGTTGGAATCAGCGGTCCCGTCGTTCGCGCGATACGTGAAGGTATCGGTACCGTAGAAGTTGCCGTTCGGCGTGTAGGTGAAGGTTCCGTCGGCGTTGAGGACCAAGCTGCCGTTGGCCGGACCGGTGACCAGCACCGCCGTCAGTGCAGACCCTTCCACGTCGGTGTCATTGCCGAGGACGGCCCCGTTGATCGCGGTGTCTTCGTTGCCCGAGGTCGTGTCGTCGACCGCCACCGGCGCATCGTTGACCGCATTGACCGTGACGGTCACGGTCGCGACGTTGGAATCCAGGCTGCCGTCGTTCGCGCGGTAGATGAACGAATCGGTGCCATTGAAGTTCGCGTTCGGGGTGTAGGTGAACGTCCCGTCTGCATTGAGGGTCAGCGATCCGTTGGCCGGACCGGTGACCAGCACCGCCGTCAGCGCAGAGCCCTCGACGTCCGTGTCGTTACCGAGGACCGCCCCGTTGATCGCGGTGTCCTCGTTCCCCGAAGCGCTGTCGGCGACCGCGACAGGGGCGTCGTTGACCGGCGTGACGGTGACGTTGACCGTCGCCGTCGCGGTGCTGCCGTTGCCGTCCGAGATCGTGTAGGTGAACGCGTCCGCGCCGAAGAAATTGGAGCTCGGGGTGTAGCTGACGATGCCGCCCACTAGAGACACCGTGCCGTTCGCCGGCTGCGTGACTGCGGTGACGGTCAGTGTCTCGCCCGCATCCGGAGCGAAGGAGTCATTCGCGAGAAGGTCGATGACGGTGGCGCCGGAATCCTCCGCGACCGTCACGGCGTCGTCGCTTGCCGTGGGGGCGTCGTTGACCGGGGTCACCGACGTGGTGAGGGAGACGGCGTTGGACGCGTTCGCGTACTGCGTGGCCCCGCCCGAGGTCGTGACATCGGCCGTCGTTCCCGAGGTCACCGCGCCCGCCGAGGTGTCGATGAGCCGGACCGTGAGGGCGCCCGGCGCGCCGTTGAAGTCTGCCGCGGGCAGGAAGCGCACTTCCGTGCCGGCGGCGAGGACGAGCGCCGAGGTCGCGGACAGGGCCGTGGGGACGTTCACCCAGGACGCCCCGTCGAACCACTGCCAGGCGCCTTGCGCGCCGGCCGCGTTCCCGGTGATCGCGACACCGGCAAGCCCGTCGGCCGAGGAACCCCCGGACACCGCATCGGCCGCGTCGCTGAAGGCCGCGGCGAACAGCGCGGCGACGGTCGCGCCGGGTGGGTTCGAGGTGTCTTCGGCGACGGCGGCCAGGGAGACGCTGGCGAGCGTTCTGGTCGGCGCGTCGTTCACCGGGCCGACGGTGATCGCCGCGATATCGGTTGCCGTGGAGAACGCGGTCGTGCCGCCATTGATGGCGGCGTTCGCCAGCGCGCCGTCGGCCCCGGAGGTCCGGTCCCACGCGCGGAAGGTGAGGCCGGCGGGAACCGTCCCGTTGAAATCCGTCCCGGGCTGGAAGTACACGCGCGCCGTCGGGGCGAGCAGTCTCGCGCTCGCGTCCGAGACGCTGCCCATCGCGAGCCAGGTGGCGCCGCCGTCGATCGAGTAGAGCCAGGTACCGGTCCCGGCCGTGGCGGTGACCGCGACGCCGGTCAACGCGCCCGTGTCCACGTCCGAAACGCCGCCGACGAGCGACGAGACGAGGGTTCCGACGGCCCCGACCGGCGCCGCGGCGTCCTCCGTCACGCCGCCCAGGGCGAGCACGGTGTCGGCCAGAACCGGTGCATCGTTCACCGGGGTCACGACGATCTGCGCAGTGCCGTTCTGCGTCGAGAACGCGGTCGAACCCCCGCCCGCACCCGGATCGACGTAGCTCGGCGTCCCATTCGTGGACGCCGAACCGGTGGTGCGATCCCACGCGCGATAGGAGAACGTCGCCGTCTCGCCGTTCTGGCCGTTCGGCACGTAGCGCACGCGGGCGTTATCGGCGAGGAGCAGGGCGCTGGTTGCGCTGACGGCGCCGAATGCCGTCCAGGTGACCCCGTCGGTCGAGTACTGCCACCCGGTACCCGCGACCCCGGTGATCGCCATGCCGGCGAGCGCTCCCGCGTCGGCATCAGCCGCACCGGCGACGAACAGGATGCTGCTGACGAGGGTTCCGCTCGACGTCGTGTCCTCGTTGGTGCCGGCGAGGGTCACCGTGGTGCCCGCCGGCAGTGTGGGCGCGTCGTTCACTGGTGCGACCGTGAGCGATACGTTCGCCGTTGCGGTCGCGCTGCCGTCGGACAGCGTGTAGGCGAACGTCGGCGAGCCGGTGAAGTTCGTCGTCGGCGTGAACGTGAGGGTGCCGTCCGCGTTGCGCGTGACGCTGCCGCCGGTGATCGCCACCGAACCGCCCACGGCGATCGCCGTGCCGTTGATCTGCGTGACGGACAGCGCCGGGCTGTCCACGTCGCTGTCGTTCGCGCGGACGTCGAACGTGACGGGCGCGTCTTCCGTGGTGCCGAACGCATCGCCGACCGCGATCGGCGCATCGTTCACCGCGGCGACGGTGACCGTGGACGCGAGCGCGAGCGCGGCGGTATTGTCGTCGGGAGCCGTACCCGGTCCGCTGTCTTCCAGGCGCGTCACGATGAGCGTCCGGGAGCCCGCCGTCGGGCTCTCGCTGGTGTTCCGGTAGGCGATGCCGTTCACCAGCGTCTGCATGGCGGCGGACGCGATGCCCCCCGCGCTCGTCAGGGAGACCGTCGCCGTGCTTCCCGCGACCGTCACGCTGTACGACATGCCGTTCGTCGCCGTCGTGCCGCTCGCGCCGTTGGTCAGCGAGAACGTCGAGCCGTCCACCGTCACCTGCTCGGCGGCGCCGTTCGCGAGATTGGCGACGGTGAAGTCGAGGCGCGTGAGCGTCTGGCCCGCCTCGACCGGGGAAGCCGCGGCCGCGGAGAAGACCGGGACCGCGGCCCCGTTCTCGGTGTAGGTGGGATTAGCCGCAGTCGCGGTGAGCGTCGGCTCGTCGTTGACGGGGACGACGTCGATCAGCACGGCCGCGGTGTTCGAGTCGGTGCTCCCGTCGTTGACGGTGACGTTGATGACCCGCTGCACGGTGGACGGATCGTCGCTGGTGGCCTCGAACTGCACGCGCTCGATCGCGTCGGCGTACTGGGCGGCGGTGGCCGTCCCCGTGAACGTGACGGTGGACGCGGTGCGCGACCAGTTGATCGTCCCGATCGATCCGCTTGCCGCCGCGGAGCCGTTGACCAGCAGCCGGTCGCCGGCCTGCGCGTTGACGAGCACGATGTTCGCGCTCGCCATCGTCGCGCTGTCGACGTCGAAGATCGAGCTGTCGGCGTCCGCGATCGCCACCGGCGCCCCGTTCTCGGTGAACGTGGCGGTCCAGCCGGTGTCGGCGAGGTCGACCGTCGTCACCGTCGTGACCGTCGTGGCCGTGTTCGTGAGCACGACATTGTCGATGGCGATGTCGTCGCTCGATGCACCGGACGGTCCGTTGGCGAAGGTGAAGACGAGGGTGCCGCCCGAGGCAACCGGGGTGTCGAACGTGATCGTGTTCGTCGAGAGCGTCCCCGTGGTTTCGTTGCCGACCGCCGCGATGCCCGTGCCGGCCGTCCCGGTCGCGCCGAAGTACGTCCACGAGCCGGTTGCCGAGTCGCCGCCGCCCGTCGTGAACTCTGCATACAGCACGCCGTCGTAGCGCACCTGGAGCACGTTGTCGTTCGACCCTCCGGTGTCGGAGTTCTGCCACGCGTACCCGAACGACATGCCGGTTACCGCGTTGGTCGTTACGGCCACGGACTGCGTCAACGTGGTGCTCGTCGACGCATAGGTCGTCGTCGTGGTGTCCGCCGGGAGGACCACCGCCTGGGAGAGCGTCGCGGTGGGAGTGCCCCCGCCGCTGGCGCCGGTCCAACGGTAGCGGCCGCTGTTCGTGCTGCCGTCATCCGCATCGCCCCCCTCGGCCCACGACGCCGGTGCGCCGCTCCCGTCGGGCGAGGACATCGTGCCGTTCGTCAGGAGGTTGCTGGTCGTCGTGCCCGAACTGACCGTCGCGGGCGGCGTCGAATTGAGGTCGAGCAGCGGCCGGCCCACGGTGATGTTCACCGTGTCCGAATCCGTCGCGCCAGCCGCGTCGGTGGCGAGCAGCGTCAGCGTCGCCGCCCCCCAGAAGCCCGGGGTCGGCGTATAGGCAAGCGTGGCGAGCGCCGCGTTGATCTGCGCTTGCGTGCCGGCGAGCGTCAGCGAGGTCGAGTTGTTCGCACCGGCCGAGATCGTCGCTCCGCCGGCGAGGCTCACCGACGCGGCGCCGTTGGTGACGGTGACGCGGGCGGTGGCGAGGTTCGCGTCCACGTCGTTCACCGACAGGGTCGGCAGCCCGATCGGGACACCGGGAAGCGTGACCTGAGCGCCGGGGACGCTGTTGACCGGCGCATCGTTCGTGGCGGTCACGTTGATCACCGCGACCGCCGGGGCGCTGAGCGCCGCGCCGTCGGAGACCACCACCTGCACCTGACGCTGGACGCCCGGCGTGGACGCGGCGGCGGAGAAGCGCACGGCTTCGATCGCCGTCTCGTACGCCGCGCGCGTCGCGGTGCCGGTCAGCGTGAGCACGTTGCCGGCGAAGCTTGCGGTGATCCCGGGCACCGCGCCTGCGAGCGCGAGCACGTCGCCCGGTTGGGCGTTCAGCAGCGTGAGCGTTGCGAAGGCGATGCTGTCCGCGGCGTTCGCATCGGTGATGGCGCTGTCGCTGTCCGCGATGGCGACGGGGCCGCCGCCTTCGCTGTAGCCCACCGTGAAGCCCGTGCCGGCCCCGCCTGCATCGAGGTCGATCGCCGGCGGGGCGTTCACGTTCAGCGCCACGGTGGCGGTGGACGTGAGCGCGCCGTCGGACACGGTGTAGGTGAACGTGGACGCGCCGGTGTACCCCGCGCCCGGCGTGAAGGTCAGCGTCCCGTCCGCGTTGCGCGTGACCGTGCCCACGCCGCCGGGCAGCGTCGCCGAGCCGCCGACCGCGATCGCCGCGCCGTTGATCTGGGTGACCGCCAGGGGCTGGCCTTCCGGGTCGCTGTCGTTCGCCCGCACGTCGAAGGTGATCGGGACGCCCTGCGGCGTGCTCACCGTGTCGTTGGCGGCGACCGGGGCGTCGTTCGGCGACACGATGTTGATCAGCGCCGTGGCCGTGTTGCTGTCGTACGTGCCGTCGTTCACCACCACGTTCACCATGCGCTGGAGCGTCACCGGGTTGGCGGCGGCGTTGTCGAAGGTGATCGCACGCAGGGCCGTCTGATAGGCGGCAAGGCTCGCGCTGCCGGTCAGCGTGACGGTATTGCCGGACACGGTCGCGGTGATCCCCGCCGGCATCGATCCGGCGACGAGGACGTCGCCCGCCTGCGGATTTGCGAGCGTGATGCGGGCGCTCTGCAGCGTCGTGTCGTTCGTGTCGGTGATGGTGACGTCGGTGTCGGCGATGTTGACCGCATTGCCGGGCGGATCGGTCCACGTCGTGGTGAACGACGTGCCCGCCGCGCTGAGATCGAGGTCGAGGCGCGGCGCCGTGGCGAAGCCATTGATCGTCACCGTGCCGGTGGCGAACGTCGAGGCGAGCAGCCCCACGGCTCCGCCGAGGTCGGTCCGCAGTCCGGCGGTGTCCGGGCCCGAGTAGTACACCTGCAGGTCCTCCTGGCCGCCGACCTCGAAGAAATCGACCACGAGGGTGTAGCGGCCGGGCGCCAGGAAAGTCGCGCCGCTGCGCTCCTGGAAGGAGTGCGCGCCGTCGTTGTTGACCACCACGACGCCGTTCACCCGCAGGATGGAGCCGTCGTCGGAGCCGGTGGTGAACGTGTACGTGCCCGCCGTGGTCACCTGCAGCTCGCTCGTGAAGCGCACGGTGAAGTTGTCGAGGGGCGCGGGGCCGCCGAAGGTCAGTGCCGGCACGTCCACGTCGTAGCTGCTCGAGAACCCGGTGAGGTCCGGCGGCGTCGAGGGGAACCCGGTGAGGAGGCTGTTGCCCCCGGGCACCGAGTTCCAGAACTGGTAGTTGACCCCCGGCACCTGGGAGAGGCTCTCGAGACGGTACTGGAAGGTGTCGGTGAAGTTCGTGCCGATCACGCCGGCGTTCGGCGTGTAGACGAACGTGCCGTCGGCGGCGATCGTGACGGTGCCGTTCGCCGGCGCGCTTGCAAGCGTGGTCGAGACGGTGAGGATGCCGTCCGGGTCGGTGTCCGGCCCGGCGCCGTTGTTCGCGAGCACGTTGCCCGAGATGGCGCCGAAGCTCGCCGCGTTGAACGTGTCCGGTCGGGTGACCATCGGGTCGTCGGCGTTGGCGACGCGGACGAAGGCGGTGGCCGGATTGCTCTGCTCGCCGCTCGCGTCGGTCACGCGCACGGTGACCTGGCGCATGACCGAGGTGTTCGGCGTATCGCTCGTCGTGCTGTAGGTGATGGTGCGGATCGCGGTCGCGTAGTCCGCCGCCGTGGCGATGCCGCCGAGGGTGATGCTGGTCGCGGTGCTGGAGACGACGGTGATGCCGCCGGGGAGCGTGCCGGGCGTGAGCAGGTCCCCGGCCTGCGCATTGGCGATGGCGATCACCGCGCCCTGGAACAGGCTGCCGTCCGGATCGCTGACGTTGGTGGAGGCTGCGCCGATCGCGGCCGGCGTGCCGTCCTCCACGTAGCTCGCGTCGTAGTTGTTGCCGGTCGCGCTCACCACGACGTTGTCGAAGAAGAAGAAGTCGTCCCCGTCGGTGAAGCCGGTGTTGGTGCCGAAGCGGATGACCATCCGGTCGGAGATGAGCCCCGAGAGGTCGAGCGTGCGCGCGGTGTTGGTCGTGACGGTGGGCAGCAGGTCCACGACCGTGAAGCTGGCGCCGCCGTTGCTCGACACCTCCACGGTCACCGTGTCCGCAGCTTCGACGCCCGCCATCCGGTAGGTGAACGACAGCGTCGCGCTGGTGTACGGCAGGAGGTTCAGCGAGCGCTGCAGGTAGTCGCGCGGCACCTGGTTGCCGTGCCCCTGGAAGCGCGCCTCGAAGCCGCCTCCGGCCGGGACGAGTTGCACGTTCTTGCCGGTTGGGCTGTTGTTGCTGTCGCCGCCGCCGTCGGGCGACGCGTCGAACTCCTGCCAACCCGAGGTCCACCCCGCGCCGCCGGTGTAGCTCTGCGCGGCGAAGTTGTCCGCGGCGATGAACGGCGCGGTCTGGTTGAGATCCACCACCGGCAGCGCAAGCAGCTGCGTGTACCCGGCCAGCGCGTCGGCCGCGGCGAAGGCCGTCGCCTCGATCACGCCGGCACGCGCCTCCAGCACCCAGTCCCCGCCCCGGTCCGCCGCGCCGGTGAGGTCGTCTGACGCCGCGATGTCGGCGCCGGTGACGCGCGCGAGCGCTTCGATGAGCAGGCGCCCCGATTCGCCGGCGCCGGTGTCGCAGCCGTACAGCAGGATGTCGCCTTCAGGGGCGAGCTGCGCCCCGAGCGCGGCGAGCGCCGTGGCGTAGCGGTCGACGCCCTGGCGGTCGAGCACCAGGCCGCCGAGCCGCAGCGAACCCGGATCGCCGTGCGCGAGGATGTGGATGCCGTCCATAGGCTGCGCCCCGACGGCGTCGCGGATCTGCGCGAGCGGATCGGCGTTCGCGTCGAGCAGCAGCACCCGCACGTCGGGGCGCGCCTGGTCGACCAGCGTGCGCCATTCGGGAATGCGCGTGTCGACCACGAGCAGCTCCCGCGACGGCGGCGCCGGCGTGTCCGTGGCGCCGGGCGACGCGAGGGGAAGCTCGTGCGCGGCCGCGGCGCCGGCCGCCGCGGTCTGCGCCGCCGCCTGCTGGGTCTGCTCGTCCTGCTGTTCGGCGGTGGCCGCGGCGGCGCCGTCGAAGAGCAGGCGCGGCTCGAGCGCGAGCATCTGCCGGCGCGGACGGCGCGGCCTCAGTGGCGACTTCCCCCGTTCTGTCATTTCTTGGACACCTATTCTATGCCCCGGTAGGGGCGGCACCACACGGCAAGAGGCTGAATTATCAGGGAAGACCGGATTCCAGTTCGCGAAACCGTGTCGGATGTCACGCAGTTTGACACTCCGCGCTCAGGAAAACGCGGCGCGTGCCGACGCATTGCGCGCACACGCGTGAGACCGCAAGAACCGTGCGTCGAGGGGGTGCCGTGAACGGCGGCGCGTGACGGAATGCGCGCCGGAACGTCGCTACTCGGCCTTGCGCGGCATGCCCCGCAGCACGTCGAGGACGTCCATGGGGACCGGGAAGACGATGGTCGAACTGCGCTCGCCGGCGATGTTGAGCAGCGTCCCGAGGTAGCGAAGCTGCATCGCCTGCGGGACTTCGCCGAGGATGCGCGCCGCCTCGCGCAGGCGCTCGGCGGCCTGCAGCTCGCCTTCGGCGTCGATGATGCGCGCACGACGTTCGCGTTCGGCCTCCGCCTGGCGCGCGATCGCGCGGACCATGGACTCGTTGAGGTCGACGTGCTTCAACTCGACGTTCGCGATCTTGATGCCCCACGCGTCGGTCTGCTCGTCGAGCAGGCGGCGCAGATCCTCGTTGAGCTTGTCGCGCTCGGCGAGCATCTCGTCCAGCTCGTGCTGGCCGAGCACCGAGCGCAGCGTGGTCTGCGAGAGCTGGCTGGTGGCGGCGTTGTAGTCCTCCACCTGGATGATCGCCTTCTCCGGGTCGAGCACGCGGAAGTACACGACCGCGTTCACCTTCACCGTGACGTTGTCGCGCGAGATGACGTCCTGCGGCGGGACGTCGAGCACGCGCGTGCGCAGGTCCACGCGCACCATCTGCTGCAGCACGGGCACGAGGAAGATCAGGCCGGGCCCCTTCACCCCCTGGAACCGGCCGAGCATGAACACCACGCCGCGCTCGTATTCACGCAGGATGCGGATGGCGGAGGCGAGCAGCAGCACGAGCACGACGATGGGGATCGCCACTGCAGGCAGCAGGAAGTAGTCAGGCATGGCGAGCTCCATTGGGCGGATGGGGACGGACGACCAGCGTGAGGCCTTCGCGTGCGACGACCTCGACGCGGGCGGGGGGCGCGAGCGGCGCATCGCTGCGCGCGCTCCAGACTTCGCCGTGCACGCGCACCGTGCCGGCGAGACCGTTCCAGCGCAGCACCTCGCCGGTCTCGCGCAGGAGCTGCTCGCTGCCGGTGGCGGCGGCCCGTTTGCGCGAGCGCCACGCCACGCCGAGCACGAACGTGAACAGCGCGGCGCTGGTTGCGGCGGCGGACAGCACGACCGGCCATGCGACGCGGAAGGCCATGTCGGCGCCGTCGGCGTCGAACAGGAACAGGCCGCCGGCGACGAACGCGGCGACGCCGCCGAGGCCGAGGACCCCGAAGCCCGGGCTCAGCGCCTCCGCCGCCATGAGACCGATGCCGAGCACCAGCAGCGCGACGCCCGCCGCATTGAGCGGGAGCATCGCCAGCGCGGCGAGCGCGAGCAGCAGGGCGATCGCGCCGACCACGCCGGGGCCGATCGTGCCCGGCGTGAGGAACTCGAACGCGAGGCCGTAGAGCCCCACGAGGAGCAGCACGAAGGCGACGTTGGGGTCGGTGATGAACCCGATGAGCCGGGCACGCCAGCCGGTCTCGAGCGTCACCAGCGGCGCGTTGCGGGTGTCGAGGGTGAGCTTCTGTCCGGCGGCCTCGACCGCGCGCCCGTGCGCGGTCGCAAGCAGGCTCGCGATGTCCGCGGCGACGAAGTCGACGACCTGCTGCGCGGCGGCCTCCGTGGCGGTGAGGGTCGCGGCGTCGCGGACCGCGCGCTCGGCCCACTCGGCGTTGCGTCCGCGAAGCTGCGCCAGGCCGCGGATGAACGCGATCGCGTCGTTCAGGGTCTTGCGCTCCAGCGCGTCGTTGCCGGACCCTGCCGGCGATTTTTCCGATGGATCGCGGCCGGGCGACTGCGGCGGCGCCCCCAGCCGGATCGGCGTCGCTGCGCCCAGCGTGGTGCCCGGAGCCATGGCGGCAACGTGCGCGGCATAGGCGATGTAGGTGCCCGCGCTGGCGGCGCGTGCGCCGCTCGGCGCAACGTAGACCGCGACCGGAACGCGCGAGGCGAGGATCTGCTGGACGATCTCGCGCGTGGCGCTGACCAGTCCGCCGGGCGTGTCGAGCTGGAGGACCACCAGCGCGGCGCGTTGCGCCTCGCCCACGCGCAGCGCTCGCTCCACCGTCATCGCCGTGCCGACGCCGATCGGCCCGCGCAGCTCGGCAATCACGACCGAAGCGGCCCCGGCCGACGCAGGCAGCGCCAGCCAGACGGCAAGCAGCAGGAGGAGGGGGCGCAGCATCGCTGCTGCGCCCTGCAAGATCGACGCCAGGAGCGGCGATCCCGCGGACGGTCAGGGCATCTGGATCTTGCCGCCGCCGCCCAGGCCGCCGAGCCCGCCGCCGCCGAGCCCGCCCATGCCGCCCATGCCCGACCCGGGCACGACGATCGACGAGGCCTGCTCGCGCCGCATCTCACGCAGCTCGCGTGCGGTGCGCTCCACCGCCGCCTGCGCGGCCTCGCCGAACTTCGCGATCGCTTCGGCGAGCGTCTGCGCCTCGAGCTCGAACGCGAGCGGGATCGCGCCCATCGGCGTCAGCACCTGCGCCTCGCCGACGTAGATCACCTCGCGCGACGCATCGGGTGCGCCTTCGGCCGTCACCGGGGTCATCACGCGGATGGTGCCCATGCGGCGGTCGGTGTAGATGTCCTCGCGGTAGAGCGACGCGGGGTCCATCTTCATTTCCTGTGTTCCGGGAGTGGCCATGGGGAAAGGCCCGAGCGGGCGAAAAGGTTGCGGATGCGGAATTATCCCACGCGGCTGGCGGTATCATTCGCGTCCATGAAAACGATGACGACGGACGTGCTCGTGATCGGCGCCGGAGGCGCGGGCATGTATGCGGCGATCGAGGCCGCGCGGCGCGGTGCCGAGGTGCTCCTCCTGGACCGCAGCCTGATCGGCCGGGGGGGCGCCACCGTGATGGCGCAGATGACGGTGGCCGCGGCCACGGGCGAACAGAACCCGGACCATTGGGAACACCACCTGGCGGATACCTTGAACGCGGGTCGCGGGCTCTGCGATCCGCGTCTCTCGCAGCTCCTGTGCGAGGAAGGCGTCGAGTGCATCCGCGAGATGGACGGCTGGGGCGTCGGCTGGGCGCGCCACGACGGCAAGCTCACCGCGGTCATGGCGCCGGGTCACGATCGGCCCCGCTGCGTGTACGTCGACTTCCTCAACACCGGCCCGGCGGTCTCGCGGACGCTGCGGGCGCAGGTGATCCGCACGAGCGGCGTCACGCGCGCGGGCGACGTGCACGTCGTCGATCTCGCGGTCCGCGACGGCGAGTGCGTCGGCGCGATCGGGCTGCACCTCCCCACCGGCGAGTGGGTCGCCATCGCGGCGAAGAGCACGATCGTCGCCACCGGCGGGCTCACGCGCCTCTATCGGCGCAACAGCGCGTCGGCCAACATGGGCGGCGACGGCTATGCGCTCGCGTTGCGCGCGGGCGCGCCGCTGATGGACATGGAGTTCGTCCAGTTCTTCCCCATCGGCCACCTCGCGCCGCGCATGATCGGCATGGACCCGATCATGTGGGATCCCTTCCGCTACAAGCTGGGCGGCAAGCTGCTGAACGGCGCGAAGGAGGCGTTCACCCACCGCTACGGCACCACCGAGGACGGCCGCTACGTCATCACGCGGGACCAGGCCACCTACGCCATCACCAAGGAAGTGCAGGCCGGGCGCGGCTCGCCGCACGGCGGCGCGTGGCTGTCGTTCCGGCATCTTCCGGCGGAGAAGCTGCGCGAGGCGTTCGGTCCGGTGATCGACCGGCTCGCGAAGAACGGCATCGACCTGACCCGGGACGACGTCGAAGTCGCCCCCATCGCGCACTACCACATGGGCGGCGTGCGGGCGGATCCGCGCATGGGCACCCCGGTCCCGGGACTGTTCGTCGCCGGGGAGGCGGTGGGCGGTGCGAATGGCGCGAACCGGCTCTCGGGCAATGCCATCACCGAGGCGTTCGCGTTCGGCCGCCGCGCCGGTCGCTCGGCCGCCGAGCACGCGGGCAGCGTGAAGGCGCGGCCCGCGCCGGCGTCGGCGCCGCCCGCGCTCGGCGCGCGCGCGGACCTCGGCTACAACACCGCCGAGATGCTCGCCAAGCTGCAGGACACGATGGCCGACGACGTCGGGCCGTTCCGTACGGAATCGGGTCTCGTGCGCGCGCTCGATCGCATCCAGAGCATGCGCACCGAAGTCGACGCGGGCGCCCCGGCGCTCGCCGGCGCCTACGACACGCGCTTCGTCGACTGGCTCGACCTGCGCAACATGCTGCTGGTGGCGGAGACGGTGACGCGCGCGGCAATCGCACGCCGCGAGAGCCGCGGTGCGCATCAGCGGGAGGATCATCCGGGAATGGAAGACGCATGGAAGCTGCACCACCTGGTGCGGCTCGACGCCGGTCGCGTGACGCTCGAGACGGTGGCCGCATGAGCACCGCCACGCTGAAGATCCGCCGCGGCGCGCCGGGCGAGGCGCCGCGCTATGAGACCTACGCGGTGCCGTTCGAGTCCGGGCAGTCGATTCTCGACGGGCTGCGCTGGGTGCGGGTTCACCACGACCCGTCGCTCGCGGTGCGCTACTCGTGCATCAATGCCAACGCGTGCAAGGAGTGCATGATGCAGGTGGACGGCAAGACGGTGTACGCGTGCACTGCGCGCCTCGAGCCGCGCGAGATGACCGTCGACCCGCTGCCGAACAAGGCGCTGGTGCGCGACCTCGTCACCGAGATCGCGCCCTCCGACGAGCGGCTGTAGCGCGGCGCGCTAGCCGCACATCGACGCGAGCCCGCCCAGCAGGAGCTGGGCGGCCGCCTGCCGGTACGCGAGGGCGAGCAGTGCGATGCCCGTGGCCGCGATCATCACCACGATGCCGTTCGAGTTCACGCCGGGCTCCCCGCGGTGCGGAGCCGCAGGACCGGCTGTTCCCGGATCGGCAGGTTCACCACCGCGGCCACAAGGCTGAGCCCGATCGCGATGAGCCACACCGCGTCGTAGCTGCCGGTGGCGTCGAACACGCGCCCGCCCAGCCAGCCGCCGAGGAAGGCGCCGAGCTGGTGGCAGAGGAACACCACGCCGCCCAGCATCGACATGTGCTGCACGCCGAACAGCGACGCCACCGTGCCGTTGGTGAGCGGCACGGTGCTCATCCACAGCAGCCCGAGCACGATGGCGAACGCGCACGCCGACGCGGTCGAGATCGGCGTCCACACGAAGGCGGCGATGACGACTGCGCGGCCGAGGTAGATGGCGGACAGCACCATCGGCTTGCGGTAGCGCTGCCCCCAGACGCCGCCGAGCCAGGCGCCGGCGACGTTGGCCAGCCCGAGCAGCGCGAGCACGGTCGTGCCGAGTGCGAGCGGCAGGCCGCGGTCGAGCAGGAAGGCGGGCAGGTGCGTGGTGATGAAGATGACGTGGAAGCCACACACGAAGAAGCCGCCGCACAGCAGCCAGAAGCCGCGGTGCGCGAGCGCCTCGCGCAGCGCGCCGAGCGAGCCGATCGAGGCCCGCGGGCGTTCGGGGGGCGCGCTCCGGATCGCCTTGGCGAGGAAGGCGGTCCCCGCCGCGATGCCGGCAAGGGCGAGCAGCGCACCGCTCCAGCCGAGCGACTCGATGAGGCCGAGGCTGCCCGGCAGCAGGGCGAACTGACCGAAGGAGCCGATGCCGGTGGCCACGCCCATGGCGATCGTGCGCTGCGACTCGGGCACCGCCCGGCTCACGGCGCCGAGCACCACGGCGAACGTGGTTCCCGAGAGGCCCAGCCCGACGAGCAGGCCCGCGCTCAGCATCAGGTCGCCGGGCGTCTGCGCGACCGCCATGAGGCCGAGTCCCGCCGCGTAGAGGAGGGCGCCTCCGATCATCACCCGCGCGGCGCCCAGCCGGTCCGCGAGCATGCCGGTGAATGGCTGCACGAGGCCCCACACGAGGTTCTGCGACGCGATGGCGAGCGCGAAGACCTCGCGCGACCAGCCGTTGGCAGTGCTCATCGGCTGCAGGAACAGGCCGAAGGCGTGGCGGATGCCCAGCGTGACCGCCATGACGGCGGCGCCGGCGGCGAGGATGATCAGCGCGCGGCGCGATCCGAAGGCGGTCATCGGGGACTCCTCGAGCCTGGCGCAGCGTGTCAGACGAGCCGGCTCGCCCAGGGCTTGCCGCTCGCGCGGTAGAAGCCCAGGGCGCGGCGCTGCGCGGTGGCGGCGTCGACGGCCTGCGCCATGTCGCGGAACGCGCGCAGGACACGGGTGCGGAGCACGTTCAGCGGGCGCTGGACGGCCGGGCGGCGGCGCGGGGAAGCGATTCGGTTCATGCGGGTCTCCTCGAAGGTCGGGTTGGCGGCTGCATCGCCCGCGAATCGGGGCGGCGACCACGGTTCACACGCTACGCGCCGCGTGTCACCCGCCGTTGTCGATCGTGGAACGATTGGTATCGCCTAGGTAACCGGCGCGCATCACCGCGAATGGACCCAGTTCGGCAGCAGCGCGCGCGTGTCCACGCGCGCGTCGGTGTCGAAGGGGACCTCGGCGGCGCGCAGCCACGCCTGCAGCCGCCCGTCGTCCCAGGCGGCGAGGGTGTCCGTGCAGCCACCGATGAAGCGGCCGGCCACGAACACCTGCGGGATCGTGTTGATGCCGGTGTGCGCGTGCAGGGCCGCGCGGATGCGCTGGCCGCGGCCCTCCGCCTGGTACTGCACCGAATCGAGATCGATGGACCGCAGCGGCACGCCGATCTGCTTGAAGAACCGGCGCAGGGTCCAGCAGAACTCGCACCACTCGAGCGCGAACATCAGCACCGGCTGGCGGGCGTCGCGCAGCGCCTCGGCGACGAACTGCGCGGTCTCCGCCGACGGCGCGGCCGGGGCGGGCGCGGAAGCGGGCGCAGCGGGCGGCGGGGCGTCGAAGCGCCAGCCCGGGCTGCTGCGCGAGATCGCCCACTCGTCGGCATCCATCTCCGCCTCGATGTCGGCGAAGAGCGGCGTGCTGAGGTAGCGCTCGCCGGTGTCGGGCAACATCGCGAGGATCCGGCTGCCGGCCGGGGCGTCCTGCGCGACGGCGAGCGCGCCGGCCAGCGTCGCGCCGGCCGACGTGCCGACGAGCACGCCTTCCTGTCGTGCGAGTTCCCGCGCGCACGCGAGCGCCCGTGCACCGGAGACCGGCACGATACGATCGACGAGGCCGTCTGCGAGGGTGCGCCGCACGATCTCCGGAACGAAGTCGGGGCTCCAGCCCTGCATGAGGTGCGGGCGGAAGGCCGGATGGCTGACGGGCAGACCCTCCGGCGTGTCGGGGGGCGCCGGCTCGCCGCTCGCGAGCACCGGCGAGTTGTCCGGCTCGCAGGCGACGATGCAGGTCCGCGGCGAGCGCTCGCGCAGCACGGACGCCACGCCGCGCAGCGTCCCGCCGGTGCCGTACCCCGAGACCCAGTGGGTCAGCGGCGCATCGGCGAAATCGTCGAGGATCTCGAGCGCCGTGCCGCGGCGATGCGCCTCGGCGTTCGCCTCGTTCTCGAACTGGCGCGGCAGGAACCAGCCGTGCGTGGCCGCGAGCTCGCGCGCCTTCGCGAGCATGCCGCTGCCCTTCAGGGCGGCGGGCGTCAGCACCACCTTCGCGCCGAGGAAGCGCATCAGGCGCCGGCGCTCCACGCTGAAGTTCTCCGCCATGACGATGACCAGCGGATAGCCCTTGCGGGCGCACACCATCGCGAGCGCGATGCCGGTGTTGCCGCTGGTCGCTTCCACGACGGTTTGGCCGGGCTGCAGCGTCCCGCGCGCCTCGGCATCCTCGATGACCGCGAGCGCCATGCGGTCCTTGACCGACCCCATGGGATTGAACGACTCCAGCTTCGCGTACAGCTCGACGTGCGGCGGCGCGAGGCGGGAGAGGCGGACCACGGGGGTCCGGCCGATGGTCTGCAGGATGTGGTCGTAGCGCATGGCGGCGTGCTCCGCGAATCGGGAATGGGAAGCACTGTGCCCTGCGTCGGTAATCGTCCGATGTCCCCCACGGCCGCGGTTGTATCCGGCGTGTAACGCGGCCTTCCTCCGCGGGGCGCCGGTTGGGCCCGGCCCCGTATCATGGACGCTTCCGCCACCCGGAGCCTGCCGTGCCCGCGCCCGTCGTCCATCACATCCCGGTCTGTCCGTTCTCGCAGCGCCTCGAGATCCTGCTGGCACTGAAGGGCTGCCGCGAGGCGGTCGAGTTCCGCGTCGTCGGCATCACGAAGCCGCGCGACCCGGAGCTGCTGCGCAAGACGCGCGGCACCACCGCGCTGCCGATCCTGGAGCTCCCCGACGGCCGCGTCCTCAAGGAGAGTCTCGTGATCCTGCAGTACCTCGAGGACGTCTTCCCCGATCCGCCGGTCGCGCAGCGCGATCCCTATCGACGTGCCATGGAGGGGATGCTCACGAGAATGGAGGGCGAGCTTGCGAACCAGGGATACGGCTGGGTGCTGAACCAGGATCCGGCGCGCCGCGAGGGGTTCCGGACCGGGATGCTGCGACAGTACGAGCGGCTGAACGATTTCCTCGAGGCGCACGCGCCCGCCGCACCGTTCCTCTTCGAGGCCTTCGGCTGGGCGGAGGCGGTCTTCACGCCGCTCTTCATGCGCTTCTGGTTCCTCGAGTACTACGAGGACTTCCGCCTTCCCCCGGACACGCGCTACGACAGGGTCCGGCAATGGGTGGACGCGTGCCGCGCGCACCCGGCGGCGCAGCAGGTCACGCGCGAGCAGATCGTGAAGCTGTACTACGACTACGCGAAGGGGGCCGGCAACGGCGCCGTGCTGCCCGGCCGGACTCGTTCCTCGTTCGTCTTCGAGCCGGACTGGCGCGCGCGCCCCTGGCCGCCCGCCGACAAGTACGGGCGGAGCGCGACCGACGCCGAACTCGGGCTGGCGTGAAGCCGCTTCCCTGACGGGCCTACTTTCCGCCGAAGCGGCGGTCGCGCCAGGCGATCGCCGCGCGCAGCCCCTCGGCGCGCGCGATGTCCATGAACTGGCGCTTGTCCGGCGAGCCGTGCGATTCGATCTGGTGGTCGATGTCCAGCGCGGTGCGCAGGGCCGTGTCGATGCCCATGATCTCGTAGGTGCGGTTCACCGCCTTCTTCGTCTCGCGCACCAGCCCGGGATCGATGACGGCGATGTGCCGTGCCATCGCGAGCGCCGCCTCGAGCTCGGTGCCGTTCGGCACCACGCGGTTGATCATGCCCAGGCGCAGGGCTTCGGCCGCCGGAATCCGGTCCATGCCGTTGAAGATGATCTCCTTCGCCTGCTTCGGACCGACGACCCAGGGCAGGATCATCGTGACGATGCCCGCGCCGAACTTGAGCTCGGGCTCGCCGAAGAACGCGTCCTCGGCGGCGATGGTCACGTCGCAGGCGAGCGCCATCTCGAATGCCCCGGCGAGGCAGGCGCCGCGGACGGCCGCGATGGTCGGCTTGGCGAGCGACCAGAAGCGCATGGTGGCGCTGAAATCCTTGTCGAGGATCTCGCGCCAGACCTTCGCGCCGCTCGGCCGCCGCTCCATCTGCTCCTTGAGGTCGAATCCCGACGAGAAGTTGCCCGCCGCGCCGGTGAGCACCAGGACCCGCACGGCGTCGTCGGCCTCCACCGCATCGCACACCGCCTCGATCTCGCCGAGCATCGTGCCGTTCAGCGCGTTGGTCCGCTCCGGCCGGTTCAGCGTGAGCACGCCGACGGGGCCCTCGGTCTCGTAGCGGATCGTCTGGTAGGTCATGCATTCTCCCTGACGGCGAGGACGATCTTGCCGTGCATGCCGCGGCGCGTGAAGTGCGCCAGCCCCTCGGCGAAGCCCTCGAGCGGATAGCGCGCCGTGACCTGCGGCGCCAGCGTCCCGGCTTCGAACCACGACAGCAGCTCCGCCTGGCCGCGGCGGAACCAGGCGGGATCGCGGTCGCGGTAGTCGCTCACCTGCAGGCCGCTCACCGCGATGTTCTTCACCAGCAGGTAGTTGGCCTTGACCTCCGGGATGCGACCGGCGGCGAAGCCGAGGACGACCAGCCGGCCGCGCCAGGCGAGCGTGCGCAGTGCGGCATCGAAGACATCGCCGCCGACCGGATCGAGCACGACATCGACGCCGCGTCCGTCGGTGACCGCGGCCACCTGCTTGCGCAGGCTGTCGCGCAGGTTCTCGGCGGCGAGGTCCACGACGTGGGCGGCCCCGCTCCTGCGCACGAGATCGGCGCGGTCGGGATTGGTGATGCCGGCAATGACCGTGCAGCCGATCGCACGCGCAACCTGGACGCAGGCCAGGCCGAGACCGCCCGCGGCGCCGGTCACGAGCACGCGCTCGCCGGGCTGCGCCTGGGCCCGGTCGCGGAGCGCGAACCAGGCGGTGATGTAGGTGAGGCCCATCGCCGCACCTTCGGCGAACGTCATCGCGGCCGGCATGACGAAGCACTGTGCCTGCGGGACGAGCGCGAGCTCGGCGTAGGCGCCGTGCTCGACCCACGCCATGACCCGATCGCCGGGCTTGCAGGTCGTGACGTCCGCGCCGACGGCGCGCACGACGCCGGCGAGCTCCTTGCCGGGCGAGAACGGCCGCGGGGGCAGGATCTGGTACTTGCCCTCGATGACGAGGATGTCGGGGAAGTTGAGCCCGGCGGCGTGCACCTCGACCAGGACCTCGCCCGGGCCCGCGACCGGATCGGCGACCGCCTCGACCCGCTGCGCCGCGACCGGGCCATGCGAGTGGACGACGACGGCCTTCACTTGCCGTCCAGTGCGTCGTTCGCCTCGCCCAGGCGGGGATAGGGGAGCGTCTCCTCGCCGGCGCGGAAGGCATCCGCGACCGGCACCGGCGCGGCGGTCAGCGCCCCGGCATCGGTGGCGACCTTGCGCGCGAAGAGGCCGCGCGCGCGGAAGTGCGCATCGTTCATCGCCTCCTGCATGGTGCTCACGATGCAGCAGCACACGTCCTGGCCGGCGAATGCCGCCCGCCATTCGTCGGAGGTGCGCCCGGCGATGCACGCGGCCACGGCGCGCTTCGTCGCCTGCGGATCGCGCGTGTCGTCCACGAGCTCCGGCGCGAGGCCGATGATGCGCGTGAAGGTGGTCCAGAACTTCTGCTCGAGCGGCGCGGCGGCGACGAAGCGTCCGTCCTTCGTGCGGTAGACCTGGTAGCGCGGGCTGCCGCCGGCGACGAGGCCCGTCGCCGGACCGGGATAGCGGCCGGTGACCTCGCCCTCGCTCATCGCCCAGTAGAGGAAGGTGAAGAGGTTGTCGCTCATCGAGACGTCGAGCTTGCAGCCGACGCCGTTCGCATCGCGCGCGCGCAGCGCGAGCAGGATGTTGATCACCGCGGGGTAGGCGCCGCCGGCGATGTCGGCCACGAGCGCCGCCGGGACCACGGGCGCGCCGTCGTTCCCGGCGGCGAGGGAGAGCATGCCGGACTCGGCGACGTAATTGAGATCGTGCGCGGCCACGTCGGCGCGCGGGCCGTGCTGGCCGTACCCGGTGATCGCGCAGTAGACGATGCGCGGGTTCACGGCGCGCATCGCCTCGTAGCCGAGCCCGAGGCGGTCCATGACGCCGGGGCGGAACTGCTCGACCACGACGTCGGCGTCGCGCACCAGCTCGAGGATGCGCGCCGCGGCGCCGGGCGCCTTCAGGTCGATCGCGAGCGAGCGCTTGCCGCGATTGAGCAGCGCGAAGTTCGCGCTGTCGGCGCCGGCACGGGGCAGATAGGTGCGCATCTCGTCGCCCGTGCCCGGTCGTTCGATCTTCAGCACGTCGGCGCCGGCTTCGGCGAGCACCAGCGTGCAGACGGGGCCGGGCAGCAGCGTGCTGAAGTCCAGCACCTTCACCCCGGCGAGCGGTCGGATCATCGTTGCGTCTCCCTGGCTTTGGCCACCCGCGCACGGCGTGCCGGGGCGTAGGCCGCATCGCCCAGCGCCTCGTACAGGGCCTGCGTGACGTCGTGGTGGGCGGCGAGGCCGGTGCGATGCAGCAGCGCGATCGGGCCCTCGGGATAGCCGAGGCCCAGGCGCAGCGTCGTGTCCATGTCCTCGGCACTCGCCAGCCCCTCGTCGAGCCGGCGCAGCGCCGCGTTGAAGTATGGGCGCAGCAGGCGATCGAGGATGCGCCCGGGGAAGTCGTTGCAGACGGCGACGACGAGGCCCGCGCCCTCCAGCACCGCCTTCGCCGCGGCGAGCGCTTCGGGCCGCGTCGCGGGCTGCTTCACCAGTTCGACGAGGTTCGTCGGCTCCGCATCGCCGAGCCGGAAGCGCGCGAAGCCGAGCGCATTGCCGCCCTCCTTGCCGCGGTCCTCGCCGGTATGCACGCCGAGGCACTCGGTGCCGAGCTCGATCAGCACCGCCGTGCGCGCAGCGGCATCGGCCATGCCGCGATACGCCGCCCCGGCGCCGGCGCCGATGAGGATCGCCACCTCGCCCTGCGCCGCGGCGTTGCCGGTCAGCGGGTGCGGGGCGGGAAAGGACCGGCTCGCGCCGGTGTCGGTCACGGTATAGGAGACCTGCATGCTCACGCTCCGAACATCCTGGCGTCGCGATACTCGTAGAAGCCGCGGCCGGATTTCTTCCCGAGACGGCCGGCGGCGATCATGCGCTTCACCAGCGCCGGGCAGGTCGCGCGCGGCTCGTGGGTGAGGCCGTGCATCGCCTCGCAAAGCAAGACCTGCGTGTCCATGCCGATCAGGTCGAGCAGCTCGAACGGCCCCATCGCATAGCCCATCGCGGTTTTGATCGCCTTGTCGATCTCGCCCGGCTCGGCCACGCCCTGCTCGACGAGCCGGATCGCGTCGTTGTTGTACGGAATGAGGAAGTAGTTGAGCACGAAGCCCGGCGAGTCCTGCGTGCGCACCGGGTTCTGCCCCAGCGCCTTGCAGAACGCCCACGCGGCGTCGAACGTCTCCGGCGTGGTGTTGAGCCCGGGCGACATCTCGACCAGCTTCATGAGCTGGGCGGGCAGGCAGAAGTGCATGCCCACGAAACGGTCGTCGCGCCCCGACCCGCCGGCGATCTCGGTGATCGAGATGGTCGAGGTGTTGGAAGCGAACAGGGTGTGCGGCGGGCAGACCCGATCGAGCTCGGCGAACAGCGCGTGCTTCACCTGCAGGTCCTCGAACACCGCCTCGATGACGATGTCGGCGGCGGCGAGCTCCGCGAGGTCGGTGGTGCCGACCAGGCGCCCCATGATCTCGGGAAGCTGCGCCGCGTCGAGCTTCCCGCGCTCCACCGACTTGCGGAAGAAGGCCTCGGTCTGCGCGCGCGCGCGGTCGAGGGCGTCCTGCCGCGTGTCGTACACGATGGTGCGGAACCCGGCGCGCGCCGCGACGATCGCGATGCCCGCGCCCATGGTCCCCGATCCGGCGACGGCGACTGTCCGGATGTTCATTGGCTGCTCCGATCCCGGCGATTGATGAACGAACGGCCGATGAGCTGGCGGTGGATCTGGTTGGTGCCTTCCCAGATCTGGGTGATCTTCGCGTCCCGCATCAGCCGCTCCACCCGGTAGTCCTTGCAGTACCCGTACCCGCCATGAAGCTGCACCGCCTCGGTCGCGATGCGCATCGCCAGGTCGGATGCGCGCATCTTCAGCATCGACGCCTCGATGCCGAAGTCGCTCTCGCCCGCGTCCACCATCCGCCCGACGTGCCACAGCCACGCCTCGCACTGCGCGAGGTCGGTGGCCAGATCGGCGAGCAGGAACTGGATGCCCTGGAACTCGATGATGTGCCGCCCCGACTGCTTGCGCTCGTTGATGTAGGCGACCGCGTCCTCGAACGCCGCCCGCGCGATGCCGAGCGCATGCGCGGCGACGCTCGGCCGCGACTTGTTCAGCGACGCGAACAGGATCTTCAGGCCGTCGCCCGGATTGCCGATCAGGTTGGCGCGCGGCACGCGGCAGCCGTCGAAGGCGAGCGTCGCGGTGCTGGCGCCGCGGTGGCCCATCTTGTCCTCGAGCCGCACCACCGAGAGCCCGGGGGTGCCCTTCTCCAGGATCAGCACGGAGATGGCCCGCTTGGGGTCGTCGATGCCGTCCCACTTGCCGAACAGCAGGTAGAGGTCGGCGACGTCGCCGTTGGAGATGAACGTCTTGCCGCCGTCGATCACGATCTGGTCGCCGTCCGCCCGGAAGCGCGTGCGCATGCCGGTCGCGTCGGACCCGGCGTTGGGCTCGGTGATGGCGAGCGCGCCGATGCCGCCGGCGGCGATGCGCGGCAGCAGCCGCTGCTTCTGCTCCTCGGTGCCGAAGTCGATCAGCGGCTTCATCCCGTGGAAATTGGTCGCCCAGATGATCCCGGTCGCGGCGCAGGCCTTGCTGATCTCGCGCACGCAGGCGAGATACGCGCAGTAGGAGAGCGGCGCGCCGCCGTACGCCTCGGGAACGAACATCGCGTTGAGGCCGAGCTCGTTGATGCCGTTGACGCTCGGCCACGGAAACTCGCCGGTCTCGTCGGCGCGCGCCGCGTGCGGCGCGATGACGTTGGCGGCGAGCGCCTGCACGCTCTCGAAGAGGATGCGCTCCTCCTCGTTGAACGGAATCGCGGCGTCGAGCCGCTCCAGCACTTTCATGAGAGATGTCCTCAGTGCGCCATGCCCTGGGCGCCGTCGATGTAGAGCGTCTCGCCGGTGAGGTAGGGAATGTCCTCGGCGAACAGCGCGGCCACCAGCCGCGCGACTTCGTCGGCGGTGCCCGCGCGCCCCATCGGCACGCGGGCTTCCAGGAACGCCTTCAACGGCCCCTGCATGGCCTCGCGGTTCAGATCGGTCTCGATGTAGCCCGGCGCCACGTTGAGCACCCGGATGCGCTTCGGCGCCCATTCGACGGCGAGGCAGCGCGTGATCGCGCCGACCGCCGCCTTGGACGCACAGTACGCGAGGTTGCGCTTGACGCCGAGCTTGTCGAAGAACGAGCCGATGTTGACGATGGTGCCGCCGCGCGCCTCGAGGTGCGGATAGGCCTCGCGGCAGGCGACGAAGACCGCGCGCGCATTGGTGTCCATCACCTGGTCGAACTTCGCGGTCTCGAAGGATGCGGACTTGCCGTCGAGGTGGATGCCCGCGTTGTTGACCAGGCCGTCCAGGCGGCCCGTCCGGGCGGCGAGCGCGGCGAACGCCGCGCGCACCGACGCCTCGTCGTTCACGTCGCAGGCGACGTTGACGAAGCGCGCCGCGAGCGCCTGCGTCACCTCCTGCTCCGGCCCGCGGCCGCCGCGGGAGAGGCACCCGACCGCGAACCCGCGCCGCGCAAGCTCCAGCGCGATCGCTGCACCGATGCCGCGGCTCGCGCCGGTGACCGCGACGACGCGCGCCGCCTCAGCCATCGGTGAACCTCGGCTTGCGCTTCTCGAGGAACGCCGCCATGCCTTCGGCGGCGTCGTTCGTGCGATACGCGAGGGTGGAGAGGTCGGCCTCGATCTTCAGTCCCTCGTGGACGGGCACGTCGAGCGCACGCTGCACCGCCTCGCGCGCGAGACCGAGCACCGGCAGGCTGTGGCCGCTGAATTCGCGCGCGAACGCGATACCGGCCGCCAGCGGATCGCCCTCGACGATGCGCGAGACGAGGCCCCAGGCGGCGGCCGTCGCGGCGTCCACGGTGTGCCCGGTCAGGATCATCTCGAGCGCGCGTGCCTCGCCGATGAGACGCGGCAGGCGCTGGGTGCCGCCGTAGCCGGGAATCAGGCCGAGCTTGATCTCGGGGAGTCCCATCTTCGCGTTGGGCGTAGCGAGGCGGAAGGTGCAGGCGAGGGCGAGCTCGAGGCCGCCGCCGAACGCATAGCCGTTGACGATCGCGACGGAGGGCATGGGGAGCCGGTCCAGCTTCGCGAACGTCGCCTGCCCGAGCTCGGCGCCGCGCTTCTGCGCCACCAAGTCGCGCCCGGTGAGCTCGCGGATGTCGGCGCCGGCGCAGAACGCCTTCTCGCCCGCGCCGATGAACAGCAGCGCGCGCGCATCGGTGGCTGCCGCGGCATCGATGGCCGCGCCGAGATCGCGGATGAGCGCGAAGGACAGCGCGTTCAGGGCCTCCGGGCGGTCGAGCCGGATGAGCGCGAACTCCTCGACGCGCGTGAACTCGATCGCCATGTCAGGCGGTCCTCTCGGTCTTCGCCGGATCGCGCCAGCGCACCGGCGCCGGACGGATGCGCCCGGCCTTCGCCCACTCCGCCAGTTCGCGCTTCAGGATCTTGCCGCTCGCGGTCAAGGGGAATGCCTCCATGGTGATGAACCACTCGGGCATGTCGTACTTCGACAGGCCGACTGCGTGCAGGTGGTCGAGCATGCCCTCGGCCCCGACGTGCTCGCCCTCGCGCGGGATGATCGCGAGGCAGACCTTTTCGCCGAGCCGCTCGTCCGGAAGGCCGAACGCGGCCGCCTTCGCCACCGCCGGGTGGCGATGGGCGAGGTCCTCGATGCGCGCCGGGTGGATGTTGTGGCCGCCGCGGATGATGAGGTCCTTCTTGCGCCCGACGATGCGCAGGCAGCCGCGCTCGTCGAGCGTGCCGAGGTCGCCGGAGAGGAACCAGCCGTCGCGGTTGAACGAGCGCTCCGTGCTCGTCTGGTTGTCGAAGTAGCCGAGCATCAGCAGTGCGCCGCGCGTGCCGATCTCGCCGACCTCGCCGATGCCCACCTCCACGTCCGCATTCTCCTGGCTGAAGATGCGCGTCTCGTAGCCGGCGGCGGCGCGGCCGCACGTCTCGACGATGGTGGTGGCATCGTCGTCGGGCAGGGTGTACTGGTGCGAGCCGTTCTCGGTCATGCCGTAGATGTTCTGCGGCGTGACCCCCATGTCGAGGAAGCTGCGCGCCACCTCGCGCGGGATCGGCGCACCGGCCATGTAGAAGAGCTTGACCGCGCCGAGCCGCGCGAGGCCGCGCGCCTTCATCTGCGCCAGCACGTCCATCGCGTGGGTCGGCACGCCCATCACGTAGGTGGCGCCGGTGGCGAGGATCCAGTCGAGCGGCCGCATCCCCGCCGGCGGATCGTTCACCACCAGCTCGAAGCCCGCCGCCATCATCTGCTCGACCGCCACCGTGCCGATGTGATGGCTCATCGGCGAGAGCGAGAGCAGGATGGTGCGGTGGTCGTGATGCCAGTCGTCCACCATCGCGCGGCCGTTGGCGAGCAGGGTGTTGTCCGAGTGCATCACCCCCTTCGGCACGCCGGTGGTGCCGGAGGTGAAGGCGAGGTAGATGATCTTGTCCGGATCCGGATCGGGTGCGAGGGACGGACGCACGCCGGGATCCGCGGCGGGAAACGGCTCGGCGTCCGCGTGGACTCCGCCAACGGCGTACACCGCCTTCATCGATGCGAGCGCGCGCGCCGCGGGCACGATGTCCTGGCGCTGCGCGTCGGCGCCGTAGCCGGGCTGCATGATCAGCGCCGCGGCGCGGCTGCGCTCGAGGAGCATGACGATCTCGGCGACGGTGTAGTTCTGGTGCAGCGACGGCGTGCAGACGTAGCCGTTGCGCGCGCAGGCGAGCAGGGCGACGACGCTCTCGACGCGCGAGGGCAGCCACACCGCGACGCGCTCGCCGCTGCGCACGCCGGCCGAATGCAGCCGCTCGGCCACGGTGTCGACCCAGGCGAGCAGCTCGCGCCAGGTGAGGCGCACGCGGGCGTCGCGCAGCGCAGGGGCATCGGGCCGCTCCGCGGCATGGCGCACCAGCAGGGCGTGGAACGTCTCGTCGCGCCATACGCCCGCGTCGTAGTAGCGGCGCGCCTCGCGCGGATTGAGCAGGGTGAGGAGCTTGCCCATCAGTGGCCGAACTTGTCCGGGTCGGGGCTGCGGCGGCTGCGGAAGGCGTCGGCGAGCTCGTGCGACTCGTCCGTCTCCAGATAGGTGCGCAGCAGCAGGTCGTGCGAGACGCGTGCCAGCCCGCCCACGCCGCCATGGCGCGCGTTGAACGCGCCCTTGATGGAGGCGAGGGCGAACGGTCCGCGGTCGGCGACCTCGAGCGCCATCCTGCGCGTCTCCTCGCGCAGCCGGTCGTCGGGCACGACGCGGTTGATGAGGCCGATCGCCAGCGCCTCGCGGGCGGAGAGCTTGGGATTGAGCATCCACATCTCCTTCGCCTTCTTCTTGCCCACCAGGTCCTCGAGATACCACGTGCCGTAGCCGGCATCGAAACTGCCCATCATCGGGCCGACCTGGCGGAAGACCGCGCTTTCCTTGGCGATGGTGAGGTCGCACACGACCTGCAGCACGTTGCCGCCGCCCACCGCGAAGCCGTTCACCGAGGCGATCACCGGCTTCTGCAGC
>CAZKHE010000063.1:0-13354 GCA_964552535.1 uncultured Enterobacteriaceae bacterium
GATTGAAGTACTCCATGTTGGTCTGGTCCAGGCCGGTGAGGGACACCGCCTCGAGCTCCAGGCCGTTCAGCATGAGGTCGTTGGCGACGGCGGCGCGCACGCGCTTCACGTACTCGCCGCGCTTCTCGTGCATCTCCTCCATGCTCATCTCGGCGGCCACCGAGCGCAGCGCGTCGACGAACTTGCCCTCGATGAGCTCGCGCAGCTGGTCCGGTTGCATCGTGCGCGAACCGAGCGTCTGGGCCGCGTCGGCGACGGCCTCGGCCGTCGCCTTGACGCGCACGTAGAACTCGGCAACGACGTCCACGCGCATCCGGTTGCGCGTGATTAGCGCCGACTCGCGGCCGCGCCGCACCTCCAGGCGCAGGGTGTTCATGTTCACCGGGATCACGTCGTGGATCACCGGCAGCACCAGCGCGCCGCCGCCGATCACCACCTTCTGCCCGCCGGCGCCGGTGCGCACGAAGGAGACTTCCTTCGTGGAGCGCCGGTACAGCCAGGACAGGATGTAGAAGATCAGTACGACGACGGCCGCGACGACGATGATGCCGAGGATCGTCCAGCCGATGGTGGCTCCGCTCATGTGCGCCTCCTTCCCTCTTGCGAGTCGTTATGCCGCGCGGCGGACGCGCTTCGCGCCGCCGTTCATTCGAATCGACTTGAATCTCCGCGTCTGCTCGGTCAACGCGACCTCGGTCGGCAGCCGCTCCATGCTGCTCGCGCCGTAGAAGCCGTGGCAGGTCTTCGCGTTGGCGAGGATGTACTCCGCGTCCTCGGGCATGGCGATGGGCCCGCCGTGGCAGAGCACGATCACGTCCTTGCGCACCTTGAGCGCCGCCTCGGCCCATTCGTCGATCAGCGGCACGCAGTCGGCGAGCTTGAGCGCGGTCTCCGCGCCGATGCTGCCGCCCGTGGTGAGGCCGAGGTGGCACACGATGACGTCGGCGCCGGCCTTCGCCATGTCGCGCGCGTTGTCGGCGCTGAAGACGTAGGGCGTGGTGAGGAGATCGAGCTCCGACGCCTTACGGATCATGTCCACCTCGAGGCCGTAGCCCATGCCGGTCTCCTCGAGGTTCGCCCGGAACACCCCGTCGATGAGCCCCACTGTCGGGAAGTTCTGCACGCCCGAAAAGCCGAGGTCGCCGAGCCGGCGCAGGAAGTGGTCGGTGATCATGAACGGGTCGGTGCCGTTCACCCCGGCGAGCACGGGCGTGTGCTTCACCACCGGCAGGACCTCGGCCGCCATCTCGACCACGATCTCGTTCGCGTTGCCGTAGGCCATCAGGCCCGCGAGCGATCCGCGCCCGGCCATGCGATAGCGCCCCGAGTTGTAGATGACGATGAGGTCGATGCCGCCGGCCTCCTCGCACTTGGCGGAGAGGCCGGTGCCCGCGCCGCCGCCCACGATGGGCATGCGGGCGTCGATCATGTCGCGGAACTTCCTGAGGATCTTCTTTCTTGGGATGCGGGCCAAAGTGCGGACTCCCCTAGGCGGCCAGGCGCTCGCGCGCCACTTCGCGGTACGCCGCCACCAGGGCGTCGGAGAACCGCGTGTCGTTGATGTTGTAGGGCAGGCGGACGAGCTGCCGGTTCTGGGTCACGCGCAGGGTCTCGGTGATGGCGCGGAAGAGCGCCGCGTTCGCCTGCGGATCGTGAAAGGGCTTGCCCGGCGCGTCGAGCAGCGAGACCCCGCCCTCGGGCAGCAGCACGCGCACGGGCCCGTCGCAGCGGTTGAGGCGCTCGGCGATCCAGCGCCCGATGCGCGCATTCTCCTCGGGGGTGGTGCGCATCAGCGTGACCGACGGGTTGTGCTTGTAGAGATTGCGGTGGCGGAACTGCGGCGGCACGGTGTCCATCGCGCCGAAGTTCACCATGTCGAGGGCGCCGCACGAGACGACGTACGGGACGCGCGTGCGCGCGATGGCACCGAACCGGTCCTCGTGCGCCGGGAAGACGCCGCCGACGAGGAGATCGGGCACCTCGGTGGTGGTGACGTCGATGACGCCCGAGATCAATCCGGAGTCCACCAGCTTCTCCATCGACGCGCCGCCGGTGCCGGTCGCGTGGAAGGTCAGGCAGTCGTACTCGGCTTCCAGGAGCTGGGTGACCTGCTGCACGCACGGCGTGGTCACGCCGAACATCGTGAGGCCCAGCGCGGGCTTGGTCTCGCGGCGGCTGCGCCGCCCGCTGAACAGCGAGTGGGCGATCATGCCGGCCAGCGCGTGCGCGGCGTTCGACAGCACCTGCTCCGAGATGCGGTTGATGCCCTGCACGTCGACCACCGAGTACATCATGCAGATGTCGGAGGGGCCGACGTAGCGCTTCACGTCGCCGGAGGCGACCGTGGAGACCATCACCTTCGGCACGCCGATGGGCAGGCGCTGCATGCCGGCGGTGGCAAGGGACGTGCCCCCGGACCCGCCGGCGGAAATGATGCCGGCGAGATCGCGGCGCGTGGCGATGAAGGCGGCGAACGCATCCGCCATCGCGGTCACCGACGAGCCGCGGTCGCCGGTGAAGACCGCCGCCGCGCCCTTCGGATGATGGCGGGCCACCTCCGCCGCGCCGATGTCGGCGGCGGACGGCCGCTGCGTCGTCGCGAGATCCACGGTCAGGGCGCGCAGTCCGAGCTTCTCGAGGCAGCTCTTGATGAACATCAGCTCGCGGCCCTTGGTGTCGAACGTGCCGACGACGTACGCATTCCGGCCGACCACGGCGGCGACCGGGATGGGCGGCGGCCCCTCTTCGCGCACGTGCTCCGGGACGGAGGCAGCGGCGGGCGGCGGCGGAGGCGGGGCGGGCGCGGCCGCGCGCTCGGCGTCCGCATCGAGATTGGCCGCCGCCCAGGCCGTCGGCGGCTTCGCGGCGGAGAAGCCGGGCGCATTCGCCAGCAGGTCGGCCTCGACCTGGGGCTGCTCGGCGCGGCGCACCTGGATCAGCACCGCCGGCGCGCTCTCGTCGATCGGCGCCTCGACCTGCGGCGACGGAATCTCGTCCTCGTCGGCGGCGCGCACGCCGAGCAGGCGCTGCTGCAGGTCGCGGTCGGCGGAGAGCTCCCCCGCCGTGGTCTCGTGCGCGATGCGCCCGTTGACCATCACCAGGATGCGGCCGGCCACCGCCGTGGCCACGCCGAGGTTCTGCTCGATCAGCAGCACCGCGATCTCGCCCTCGGACGCGAGGCGGTTGAGCATCGCGATCACCTGGTCGACGATCACCGGCGCGAGGCCCTCGGTCGGCTCGTCCATGACCAGGAGCCGCGGATTGGCGAGCAGCGCGCGGCCGATCGCCAGCATCTGCTGCTCGCCGCCGGAGAGCTGTGCGCCGCCGTTCTTCCGGCGCTCGGCGAGCCGCGGGAACGCGTCGTACACGCGCTCGATGGTCCAGACGCCGCCCTTGCGCCGTGCGGCGAGCCGCAGGTGTTCGTCCACCGTGAGCGACGGCCACACGCGGCGGCCCTGCGGCACGTAGCTCACGCCCGCATCGACCACGCGATTCGGCGCGCGGCCTAGGATCTGCACGCCGTTCACCTTCACGCTGCCGCGCGCCGGCACGAGGCCCATGATCGCGTTGCACAGCGTGGTCTTGCCCATGCCGTTGCGGCCCACGATGCCGAGCACGCCCCGGACGTGGGCGAACGAGACGTTCTGCAGGGCGTGGGCGCGGCCGTAGTACACGTCGAGGTCGGTGACCTCGAGCACGGGGGCGTCGGGACTGCGCTCAGCCATGACGCTCTCCGAGATAGATGGCCTGCACCTCGGCGTCGCCCTCGATCTCCGCGGGGGATCCGTGCTTGAGCACGCGGCCGTTGTGCATGACGGTGACGCGCTCCACCACGCGCAGCGCGATCTCGAGGTCGTGCTCGATGATGACGTAGCCCATGTGCTCGGGCAGCGCCATCAGCAGCGCGACCAGCTCGCGGCGCTCGGCCGGCGAGAGTCCGGCGGCGGGCTCGTCGAACAGGATCAATCGCGGCGCCCCGGCGAGCGCCATGCCGATCTCGAGCTGGCGCTGCTGCCCGTGCGAGAGCGCCGAGACCAGCGTGTCGGCGATGTGCGCGAGGCGCACGCGGTCGAGCAGGTCGTTGGTCGCCGCGCGCGACGGGTGGGCCGTCCGCGGGCGGAGGAATGCAAAGCGGCCGCGGGACACGCCGCGCACCGCGAGAAACAGGTTGTCGCGCACCGAGAGGTCGCGGAACAGCAGCGACGACTGGTACGTCCGCCGCAGGCCCATGCGGATGCGGTCCTGGGGCGGCAGGTGGGTGACGTCCTCGCCGAAGAAGCGGATCCGGCCCGCGGTCGGCGGGAAGTCACCCGTGATGCAGTTGAAGAGCGTGGTCTTGCCCGCGCCGTTGGCGCCCAGGATGGCGCGGCGCTCGCCGGCGGCGACCGAGAGCGTGACGTTCTCGACCGCGCGCAGCGCGCCGAACTGCCGCGTGACGCCCTCGAGCTGGAGGGCGTCACGCGTGGCGAGCGGCGTCGCCTCCGGCGTCACCGCCGGACGTGCACCGCTCGCGGATTCCATCACTGCGGCCATGGCTCGGGCAGACCTCGTCGGGACGGCAGGTCAGGGGCAGGCGGGCTCGTCGCGCGTGCCGACCTTGAACTCCTCCTTCTTCATGCCGAGCGTCTGGCTCACGCCGTCCACCTTGCGCACGACCTTGTTGAAGAAGCCGCCTTGCGCATCCTTGCTCACCTCGGTGATGAAGGTGCTGCCGATGGCCTGCCGGTTCTCGTCGAGCTTCACGTCGCCAGTCGGCGTCTTCAGCGTCATCTTGGCGAGCGCGTCGCGGTACTTCTTCTGGCCGTCGGAGAGGTCGCCCTTCACCATGTCGAGGCCGTCGAGCGCGGCCTTCATGTTGACGTAGTACACGTAGGCGAAGAGCGAGGGGCTCGGGTAGCCGTCGGGGAAGTTCTTCTTGTAGTCGGCGACGAACTTCTTCCACTCCGCACCGTCGTAGGCGTCGGCCACCGGGCCCGCCGCGATCGTGCCGAGCAGGTTCTCGCGGCGCTTGCCCTTGAAGTTCAGCACGTCCTGGCTCACCGTGATCGAGCCGCCGATCATCGGCTTGTCGCCGCCGGCCTGCTCGTACTGGGTGAGGAAGTTCACCGCGTCGGCGCCGCCCAGCACGACCAGCAGCGCGTCCACGTCCTTCGGGATCTTGGCGATGACCGAAGAGTAGTCCTTGCCGCCGAGCGGCACCCACGCCTTGATCGGCACCTTGCCGCCGAGCTTGCAGTACTCCGACATGAAGCCCTGCACCTGCGAGTACGGGAACGCGTAGTCCTCCGCGATCACCATCACGCGCTTGTAGCCCTTGTCCATCGCCGCCTTGCCGAGGCCGACCATCCATTGCGCCCCGTCCGTGTTGAAGCGGAAGAAGTTCGGCGAGGGATTCACCAGCGTGGTGGCCTGCGCGCCCGACGAACCGTTGATGAAGGTGATGTTGGGCTGGGTCTTGGAGTAGTCCTTGACGGCGATGCCCTCGGAACCCGAGAGCGGCCCGACCATGATCTGCACCTTGTCCTGCTCGACCAGCTTGCGCGTGGCGTTCACCGCGACGTCGGGCTTGGCGTCCGACGAGGCCTTGACCAGCTCGATCTTCTTGCCCGCGACCATGCCGCCGCGCTCGCGGACGGCGAGCTCGGCGCCGCGCATGCCGTCCTGGCCGCCGGCCGCGAACGGCCCTTCCAGCGTCGCGAGCAGGCCGATGCGGATGGTCTCCTGCGCTGCGGCGCCGCCCGCGAAGGCGGCGAACACCGCGGCACCGACCAGCGTCTGCATGAACACTCTCTTGCTCTTCCTCATGTCGCCTCCTTGGTGGACTAAGAACTGCGGCGTGCGAAGCGCCGCAATGGTGAAGCTAGGGTGCTCCGAGGCGGCCGCGCTGCGCCGCCTCCATGCGGGACTTCAGGCGCGCCCACCAGCCCAGCAGGCCGTCGGGCGAGAACAGCACGATCAGCAGGAACACGGTGCCGATCACGAGGTTGAAGCGCTCGCGGTCGACGAGATCGATGGCGAAGTTCTGCAGCAGCACGAAGACGATCGCGCCGATGAAGGCGCCGATCGGATGCCGCATGCCGCCCAGCACGGCGATGATCAGGATGTTGATGAGCGCGCTGGTGCCGACCTGTCCCGGCGTGATGAGCCCGGCGTACCAGACGAGCAGGATCCCGCCCACGGCGGCGATGAAGCTCGCGACGGCGTACGCGGCCACCCGGTGCGCCGTGACGTGGAAGCCGAGGGAGGCCATGCGGCGCGGGTTGTCGCGGATGCCCTGCAGCGCCACGCCGAACGGCGCGCGGATCAGGTACTTCACGAAGAAATAGCCGGCCAGCGCCCAGAACAGCACGAGGTAGTAGTAGGCGACGGGCGAGCGCCAGTCGACGCCGAAGAAGTTCGGCGGATAGACCTTCTGGAAGCCCTGGAAACCATTGAAGAGGGAGTAGTTCTGCTGCGCCAGGTAGAAGAAGGCGACGCCGATCGCGAGCGTGATCATGATGGTGTAGATGCCCTCGGTGCGCACCGAGAGCCACCCGATCAGGGTTCCGAACACGGTGGCGATGACGAGCGCCAGCAGCACCGCCACCCACCACGGCCACCCGAGGCTGATCTCCGTGCCGCTCGTGCCGAAGATGGCCACCATGTAGCCCGCGACGCCGGCGACGGTCATCTGCGCGAGCGAGACCATCCCGCCGTAGCCCGCGAGGAAGGTGAGCGAGAGCGCGATGAGGCCCAGGGCCAGCGCCTGGCCGCCGATCTGGAAGGTGAAGAACGGCGTGGCCACGAGCGGGAAGAGCAGGACGAACGCCATGGTGAGGACGTGCCGCGCCGACACGCGCTGCCAGATCCACTGCAGCCAGCGCGGTGCGTCCTGGTCGGAGTAGTCCCGCAGTCCCTCCGGCGTGAGCGGCGGCGCCGGCGGCCCCTTCACCGGCGCGGCCGGGCGGCGTACGTCGGGCGCCCAGCTCGAACGTCCCCAGCTGCGGCTCGCGGCACCGCTGTTCCAGGCCTTTCTCCAGTCGGCGGTCGCCATCGCTAGGCCTTCCTGCCGAGGAGGCCCTGCGGGCGGAATGCCAGCACGACCACCATGATGAGGAACGTGAACACGATGCCGTACGTCGGGGCGTACGCGAGGCCGAACGTCTCGGCCAGCCCGACGAGCGACGCGCCGATCGCCGCGCCGGCGACGCTGCCCATGCCGCCGACGATGACGACGATGAGCGAGGCGAGCAGGTACCGCGTGTCCTCGCCGGGCGCGATGGAGAGCGCGGTCCCGCCGACCACGCCGGCGAAGCCCGCGAGCCCGGCCCCGATGGCGAAGGTGATGGCGAACACGAGCTGCACGTTGACGCCGGAGGCCGAGAGCATGCCGCGGTCGTCCACCCCCGCGCGGATCATCATGCCCACGCGCGTGCGCGCGAGGAACCACCACAGCAGGATGCCGATGACGATCGCCACGGCGAGCAGCACCAGGCGATAGGTGGGATACACGCGCACCAGCGGCAGCGGCGCGGTGCTGATCAGCCACTCCGGCGGCTCGAACTGGTAGATCTGGCCGCCGAAGCCCCACAGCATGAGGTCCGCGAGCACGATGGAGAGCGCGATCGTCACCAGCGTCTGCCGCAGGTCCTCGCCCTGCATGAAGCGGAAGATCGCCACCTGCAGGACGAGGCCGAGGAGGGCCGCGACGGCGAAGCCGGCGGCGACGGCGAGGAACCAGTTGCCGCTCTTGTCGCCGACGATCCAGCCGATGTAGGCGCCGAGGAGATAGAGCGAGCCGTGCGCGAGGTTCACGTTGCGCATCAGGCCGAACACCAGGGTGAAGCCGCTGGCGACCAGGAAGTAGAGCGCGGCGAGCGTGAGGCCGTTCAGCACCGTCACGAAGAAGAGGCGCGAGTTGTCGGCCAGCGCCCAGATGACGAACACCAGCACGGGCAGCCCGATCACCGCCGCCCAGAACCACTTCCAGAACCGCGTCACGCGCGCTCCCCCGCCGCTCGGCTAGGCGACCGACGCGTAGCGGGCGCGCGCGTCGGGCGCCGGCTTCTTCGCGAACTCGCCGTCCTTCATCACCGCCAGGAGCTTCCGCGGATCGCGGAGCATCGCGAGGTTGGTGAGCGGATCGCCGTCGATGAGCAGCAGGTCGGCGAGGAAGCCCTCGCGCACCAGCCCCAGCTCGCTGCCGCGCATCATCATCTGGCCGCCGTAGCGGGTGGCCGAGACGATGCACTCCATCGGCGTGAAGCCGAGCAGCTTGTTGAAGTACTCGAGGTCGCGCGCGTTCTCGTAGTGCGGGTTGAAGGCGAAGCCGTAGTCGCCGCCGGGCAGGATGCGGATGCCGCGCCGGTGCATCTTCTTCAGCGACTCGCACGCCGCCTCGAGCTCGATCTCGTAGCCGAGCTCCACCGCCTTCTGCCGGGTGATGCCCCAGGGCTCGGCGTGGTCGAGCAGCGCGATGAGGATGCCGATGCCCGGCGCCACGAAGACCCGGTCGCGCACCGACTCGAGCATGTCGAGCGACTCCTCGTCGGTGAAGCTCGCGTGGTAGATCACCTCGATGCCGTGGCGCACCGCCTGCTTGACCGACTCGCAGGAGCGCGCGTGGCACGCGATGCGCTTGTTGCGCAGCTTCACCTCCTCGGCCGCGACGGCAACTTCCTCATCGGTCATCCACGTCGTGTCCGCCGGCGCGCCGGGGACGAAGTTGTCGCCCGAGAGGTTGAGCTTGATCGAGTCGACGCCGTACTTGAGGAACATGCGCACCACGCGGCGCATCTCGTCCGGGCCGTTCACCACCGCGCCGAAGCTGATCTCGGGGAACGGCAGGTGCGGGGGCATCTCGTCACCCAGCGCGCCGGGGACGGTGATCTCCTGGCTCGCGGCGAGGTAGCGCGGTCCCTTGATGAGCCCGCTGTTGATCGCGTTGCGGATCACCACGTCGAGGCGCGGCTTCGCGCAGGCGGCGCCCACGCAGGAGGTCCAGCCGGCTTCCAGGTAGCGCTTCGCCACCTGCGCCGACCAGAGCACGTGCTCCTCGACCGGCAGCTTCTGCAGGCCGTCCAGCGTCGCCGCGTCGTTCCAGGAGAAGTGGGTGTGCGCCTCCACCATGCCGGGCATCAGCGTCGCGCCACCCGCATCGATGACGGTGGCCCCTGCCGTCGGCAGGCTGCGGCTGCCGCGCGCGACGCGGCGGATGCGGTTGCCTTGCACCAGCACCTCGCCGGCGTATGGATGCTCGCCGGAGCCGTCGAGGATGCGCGCGTTGGTGAAGAGGACGGTCGCCACGGGGTTCCTCCTTCAGGCAACGGAGAGCGACCGGCGGCCGGCGGCATGGCTCGGCTCCGGGCACTTGTGGAACACGCCGTCCTTCATGACGGCGAGGATGCGGTTCGGATCCTGCAGGACGGCGAGATTCGAGAGCGGGTCGCCGTCCACGAGCAGCACGTCGGCGAGATAGCCCTCCTTGAGCTGCCCCAGCTCGCTGCCCTTCATCATGATCTCGCCGCCGAGCTTCGTGGCCGAGACCAGCGCCTCCATCGGCGTGAAGCCGAGGTACTTGACGAAGTACTCGAGGTCCTTCGCGTTCGTGCCGTGCGGGATCCAGGCGAAGCCGTAGTCGCCGCCGGGCAGGATGCGGATGCCGCGTTTCTTGATCTTCTTGAGCGTCTCGCAGGCCACTTCCAGCTCGCGGTGATAGCCCATGTTCGCGGCGATGTCGGGCGTGATGCCGTAATCGGATGCGTGGTACGAGGTGCCGATGAGCCAGGCGAGGCCGGGCGCGACGAAGTGCTTCTCCTTGTTGGCCTCGAGCATGTCGAGCGCCTCCTCGTCGGCGAAGCTCGCGTGATAGATGACCTCGATGCCGTGCTTCACGCACTGCTTCACCGACAGCGCGCTGCGCGCGTGCGCGGCGACGCGCTTGTGGCGCATCTTCGCCTCGCGCACCGCCATCGCGATCTCCGCGTCGGTCATCGGCGAGAACTCCGCCGGCAGGCCGGTGATGTATTCGCCGGAGAGGTTCAGCTTGATCGAGTCGACGCCGTACTTGAGGAACATGCGCACGCACTTCCTCATCTCCTCCGCGCCGTTGACCACCGCGCCGAAGCTGAACTCCGGGTAGGGAAGGTGCGGCAGCGTCTCGTCGCCCAGGCCGCCGGGCACGGTGATCTCCTGGCTCGCGGCGAGGTAGCGGGGGCCGGGAATCTGCCCGGACTCGATCGCGTTGCGGATCACCACGTCGAGGCGCGGCTTGGCGGTCGCCGCGCCGACGCAGGAGGTCCAGCCCATCGAGAGGTAGCGCTCCGCGACGTGCGCGCACCACAGGATGTGCTCCTCCGGGGGCATCTTCTGGATCGAGGAGAGGTCGGGCTGGTCGTTCCAGGAGAAATGCGTGTGGGCCTCGACCATCCCCGGCATGAGCGTCGCGCCGGCACCGTCCACGACCGTGAGGCCGCCGGTGGGCAGCGTGCGGGTGCCGCGCGCGACCCGCTTGATGCGGTTGCCCTGCACCAGCACCTCGCCGGTGTAGGGATGCTCGCCGGAGCCGTCGATGATCCGGACGTTGGTGAAGAGAACGTTCGCCATGGCCTCCTCCTCGAGGTGGTGTCAGCGTCTGCTCGAATGAAACTCGGCGAGGGCGCGGCCGACCTCGGCGGCGCGCTCGATGGTGGTCCAGTGCCCGCAGCGCGAGAGCGTGTGCGAGCGGGCGTCGGGAAGGCGTTCCGCCATCGCACGCATGCCCGAGGGCGGGGCGATGGCGTCCTCGTCGCCGGTCATCAGCAGCGTGCGGCAGCGGATGCCCTCGAGATCCGCCCCCTGCGCGCCGGCGAGGGCCTCGCAGTTGCGCGCGTAGCCCTCCGGGTCCTGGCGCATGAGCAGCTCGCGGATGAAGGCCATGCCCACGGTGTTGTTCGACTTCGTGTCGGCGGACGTGGCGCCCTTCATGATCGCCTCGGCCACGTCGCTCATGCCCTCGGCGCGCACCTTCGCGGCGCGCTCGCGCATCGCCTGGCGCCCGGCCTCCGCGAGCTGATGCACGGGGCCGATCAGCGCGAGGCTCTTCACGGTCGACGGTTCGCGCTCGGCGAGGTGCTGGCAGACGATCGTGCCCATGGAGTGGCCGGCGAAGTGCGCCGCCTCCACGCCGAGCACGCGCAGCGCGCGCAGCACGGCTTCGACGTGCGACGAGATGGAAGTGTTGGCGGAGGCGGGCGAGCGGCCGCTGCCGGGCAGGTCGAAGCGGATCACGCGAAAGCGGCGGGCGACCGCCGGCATCTGCGGCGTCCAGACGTTCGACGTGCCGCCGAGGCCGTGCAGCAGCACGAGCGGCTCGCCCGTGCCGTTCACCTCGACCGCCATGCGCTCGATGATGTGGGTGCCCAACACCCGTCTCCTTGGTGGCGCGCCCGCACTTCGCGGCATGTCGCCGTCGTCGTGCGGATCGTCCTCGGTCTGCTGCGCTGCGTCAGCGAAACCGCCGCGCGCGCTTGCGTGCCGCCGAGGTCCGCGGACTATAATGAGACGCCTGTCTCAGGTCAACACACCGATGTCACTTCGAGATCCCGATGTCGATTCGGGCGCCGCGCCGGAGGCGGGCGAGGCCGCGCGCGGGCCGCGCGCGCGGATGCGCAAGGCGCTGCTCGAGGCCGCGGTGGAGCTTGCCGGGCGCGGCATCATCCCTTCGGTGAGCGAGGTCGCGGAGGCGGCGAACGTCTCCCGCGCCACCGCCTACCGCTACTTCCCCAGCCAGAGCGTCCTGGTGCAGTCGATGGTGACCGACGCCCTCGGGCCCATCCTGCAGTGGAACAGCGAGTCGAGCGACGCGGAGGAACGCGTCGGCCGGCTGATCCACTTCGGCTACCGGCGCATGAGCGACTGCGAGGCGTCGATGCGCGCGGCGCTGCGCCTCGCGCTGGACCAGTGGGCGCGTACCCGGGCGGGCACGCTGGGGGAGGAGCCGCGGATCGTGCGCGGCAATCGCATCCGCCTGCTGCGCCTCGCGCTCGCCCCGCTGAAGCGCGAGCTGTCGAAGAAGCAGTTCGAGCGGCTCGTGCAGTCGCTGGCCGTGGTGTTCGGGACCGAAGCGATGGTCGTGCTGAAGGACATGTTCGGCCTCGACGGCGAGGCGACCGCCGACGTGGCCGAATGGATGGCGCGCGCGCTCGTGCATGCCGCCGTCACCGAGACGCGCGAGGCACCGCGCCCCCGAGCACGTGCACGGACGAACGGTGAGGACGCGGAACCGGGTCCGCGTGCGGCGCGCGCGGCAGCGCGACGCGCCTGAACTCGAGCGGCTTTTCGGCGCCGCGCTTGTCGCTTTTCCGTCAGTGGTTCATGGGCATGCGTTTTGCGATGCGCGCTGGGCCTTTTGTCGTTCCCCGGAGACGCCCATGACCACCACCATCTATCGCAGGGACTCGTTCAAGTACACGCCCGCTTCCGAAACCAACGTGGCCGCCACCTGGCGCCGCTTCGGCTTCCGCCCGACGACCTACAACCAGCGTCGCGCGCGCCAGGGGGGCTGCGAGTTGCCGCCGCCGGTGCCGAGCGAGGACGAGCGTCGTCCCACGCTCCGGCTCGCGGCCACGAAGAAGTGAGTTGCCGCGCAGTCCGGTAAGTCTTGCAGCCGGAGACCGAGAAATTTCCGGCGCGAAACAACGAGCGTGGGGGCAGCTGCAGCAAGGGAGGCGCAACATGTCGCGTATGGCGATCGCCGCGTCGGCGCTGTCGATGTTGATCGGGGCGCACTATGCCCATGCATCGAACTGGCTGTTCATCCGGGAGTCCCCGCTGCAGTACTTCGAGGCGGCGGACCTGAAGCAGGTGCGGGGCACGGCGATGGAGATGCTCGACCGGGGCCGCGACGGTCAAAGCACCTCCTGGCGCAATCCCGAGACGGGAAACAGCGGCGAGGTACGCATCATCGCGCCGGCGAAGGGGGCTGATGCCGCGTGCCGCGAGCTGCTCCTGAAGGTGCGCTCGCGCAACGGCCTCGCTGACCAGGCGAGCGTGCGCATGTGCAAGGGGAAGAGCGGCTGGGCGCTCAGCGCGCCCTGAGAGACGCCGCGGGCGCCATTGCGCGCCAGGCGACCCCGGCCGCCCGCTGCGCCCGCTTCGGCAGGCGCGCTAGGCGACCTCGGTCGCCCGCTGCGCCCGCTTCCGCTCGTCTTGGTTCCGACTCACGCGCCGGGCGGCGCATGAGTCTGCACTGACACTTCGCGCGCAGGCGCTAGGCGACCTCCGTCGCCCGCTGCGCCCGCTTCCGCTCGTGTTAGTTCCGACTCACGCACCTGGCGGCGGATGAGTCTGCACTGACACTTCGCGCGCAGGCGCTAGGCGACCTCCGTCGCCCGCT
>CAZKHE010000063.1:13454-24701 GCA_964552535.1 uncultured Enterobacteriaceae bacterium
GCGCCCGCTTGCGCTCGTGTTCCTTCAAATGGCGCTTGCGGATGCGGATCGACTTCGGCGTGACCTCGACGAGCTCGTCGTCCTCGATGAACTCGACTGCGTACTCGAGCGTGAGCCGGATCGGCGGCGTCAGGTTCACCGCCTCGTCCTTGCCGGCGGCGCGGATGTTCGTGAGCTTCTTGCCCTTGATCGGGTTCACGACGAGGTCGTTCTCCCGCGAGTGGATGCCGATCACCATCCCCTCGTACAGCCGCTCGCCGGGCGACACGAACATGCGGCCGCGCTCCTGCAGGTTCCACAGCGCGTAGGCGACGGCATCGCCGTCCTCCTGCGACACCAGCACGCCGTTGCGGCGGCCCGGGATGTCGGCCTTCATCGGGCCGTAGTCGTCGAACACGTGGCTCATCAGCCCGGTGCCGCGCGTGAGGTTCATGAACTCGTTCTGGAAGCCGATGAGGCCGCGCGCCGGAACGCGGTACTCGAGGCGGGTGCGCCCGCGGCCGTCCGGGGCCATGTCCTGCAGGTCGCCGCGGCGCTGGCCGAGTGCCTCCATCACCGCGCCCTGGTGTCCTTCCTCGACGTCCACGGTGAGCATCTCGTAGGGCTCGCGCATCTCGCCCTCGACCATGCGCGTGATCACGCGCGGGCGACCGACCGCGAGCTCGTAACCCTCGCGGCGCATGTTCTCGATCAGGATCGTGAGGTGGAGCTCGCCGCGCCCGGAGACGAGGAACACGTCGGCGTCCGCGGTGTCCTCCACGCGCAGCGCCATGTTGGTGAGCAGCTCGCGGTGCAGCCGGTCGCGCAGGTTGCGGCTGGTGACGAACTTGCCCTCCTGGCCGGCGAGCGGCGACGTGTTCACCTGGAAGTTCATGGTCAGCGTGGGCTCGTCCACCTTCAGCGGGGGGAGCGCCTCCGGCGCCTCCGCGTCGCAGAGCGTGTCGCCGATGGAGAGCTCGTCGATGCCGGTGAAGAGCACGATGTCGCCGGCGCGCGCCTCCTGCATCGGCACGCGCTCGATGCCCCGGAAGCCCAGCACCTGGTTCACCTTCTCGCTGCGGGGCACGCTGTCCGGGCCGTGCATCACCGAGATCTCGGTGGCGGGGCGGATCTTGCCGCGCTTGATGCGGCCCACGCCGATGCGGCCGACGTAGCTCGAATAGTCGAGTGCCGCGACCTGGAGCTGCAGCGTGCCGTTCACGTCCGCTTCGGGCGGGGCAGGGACGTGGTTCAGCACGGTCTCGAACAACGGCTTCATGTCGGTGCCGCGCGTACCGGCCTCGAGGCTTGCCCAGCCTTCGAGCGCCGAGGCGTACACCACCGGGAAGTCGAGCTGCTCCTCCGTGGCGCCGAGCTTGTCGAACAGCTCGAACGTGTGGTTGACCACCCAGTCCGGCCGTGCGCCGTCGCGGTCGACCTTGTTCACCACGACGATGGGCTTCAGCCCGAGGGCGAGCGCCTTGCGCGTGACGAAGCGCGTCTGCGGCATCGGGCCTTCGACCGCGTCGACCAGCAGCAGCACGCCGTCCACCATGCCGAGCACCCGCTCGACCTCGCCGCCGAAGTCCGCGTGGCCGGGCGTGTCCACGATGTTGACGTGCACGCCCTTGTACTCGATGGCGCAGTTCTTCGCGAGGATAGTGATGCCGCGCTCGCGCTCGAGGTCGTTGGAGTCCATGAAGCGCTCGGCGACCTTCTCGTGGGCGGCGAAGGTGCCCGCCTGGGCGAGGAGCTTGTCGACGAGGGTGGTCTTGCCGTGATCGACGTGCGCGATGATGGCGATGTTGCGGATGGGGCGGGACACGGCGCTAACCCGTTGTTTGCAAAACCCGCGATTGTAGCATCCCGAGGTGTCGCGACTGCCGTGACCCGCACGCGGCGAGGAGTAAGATTGCCGGCCATGGAACACCAGGCGACTCGCGGACGGCTGCTCGGCGAACGCGCGCTGGCCGCCTACCAGGCGGTGATGCGCACGCCGTTCGGGGGGCTGGCGATCCGCACCGAGGCGGTCGGCACCGAGGACGAGTGCGTCGCCGAGATCCTCTACCTGCCGCACGGCGTGCGGCCACGTCCGGCGCAGGATCGTCTTGCCAGCGAGGCGATGCGCCAGGTCGAGCGCTATCTCGCCGACCCGGGGGCCGGCTTCGCGCTGCCGCTCAAGCCGGTCGGGACCGCCTTCCAGCGGCGCGTATGGGACGCGATTTCCGCGATCCCCGCCGGCCGCCTCTCGACGTATGGCGCGATGGCGAAGCAGCTTCACTCCGGTCCGCGTGCGGTCGGGCAGGCGTGCGGCGCCAACCGCTATCCGCTCGCCATCCCGTGCCACCGCGTCGTCTCATCGTCGGGCATCGGCGGCTTCGCGAACAACGACGACGGCTTTCACCTCGAGATCAAGCGCTGGCTGCTGGCCCACGAGGGCGCAGGGCTGCCGCGCGCGGATCCATGATCCGGAACCACAGCGGCGGCACGAGCGCGGCGAGGAGCATCGTCGGATAGCCCGCGGGAAGTTGCGGGGCTTCCGGCAGGTCGCGCAGGATCGGGTACGGACGCCGCGCGTAGCGGTGATGGTCGGCATGGCGTTGCAGGTTGATGAGCAGCAGGTTCGTGAGCCGGGCGTTGGAGTTCCAGGAGTGCTGCGGGCCGACCGGCGCGTACGTGCCGTCGGCACGACGGGGCCGCTCCAGGCCGTAGTGCTCGATGTAGTTGACGGTCTCCAGCAGGGCTACGCCGAAGGCCGCCTGCGCGACCAGGAAGGCGGCGGCAGCGGCGCCCCACAGCACGCCGAGGGCGACGACGAGCGCGGCCACCGCGAGGTGCCACGCGAGCACTTCGTTGCGCCAGTGCCAGGCAGGCAGCCCGAGCGCACGCAGTCGGTCGGCCTCGAGCCGCCAGGCCTTGGGCAGGTTGCACGCGAGCGCCGTGCCGAGATAGTCGTACAGCCCCTGCCCCAGCCGCGCGGTGGTGTTGTCGAGCGGCGTGCCGACGTGGACGTGATGGCCGCGCACGTGCTCGACCTTGAAGCCCGGATAGCAGGCGAGTGACAGCAGCACGCCGCCGGCGAACTGGTCCAGCCGGCGTTGCTTGTGGATCAGCTCGTGCGCGAAGGTGATGCCGACGCCGCCCGTCGCCGTCCCCACCGAGACGATCCAGCCGAGCCCCTCGGCCACCGACATGTCGGCGCTCGCGAACGCCCATGCGCCGAGCGCGACCAGCGCGACCTGCGCGGGTGCCGCGGCGATCGTCACCGCGCGATAGAACGGGTCGGCGACGAGCTCGAGGGCCTCATCGTCCGACGGATTGACCGGATCGCCGCCCAGCCATGCATCGAGGACGGGCACGGCAAGGAAGACCACGATCGGCGTCAGCCAGAGCAGCCAGCCGGACCCGGCCGCCGCGTGCCACAGCGCGAAGGACGCCCCGGTGAGGGCGATCACCGAGAACGGCGCGAGATAGCCGAGGCGCTTGCGCTGGAAGTACGCACGGCGGTCGAGGGCGACGGCGTCCATCCGGCCCACTCTACGCCGGGCATCCGGAGGCTACAAGCGCATGGCGGGGCGTAGAATCCGCCTCGCTCGCCTGCCTGCCATGCCCGCCGCCCCCGCATCCGTTGCCCTCCTGCTTGAGCCGGAAGTGCTCGACGAGTTCGTCGACCACCTGTGGCTCGAGGACGGCCTCTCGCGCAACACGCTGGAAGCCTACCGGCGGGACCTGCGGCTCTTCGGGACGTGGCTGGCCGAGCGCGGCGTGGCGCTCTCGGCCGCCGCGGAAGCCGACGTCGGCGAGTACCTGGCGTGGCGTCACCGGCAGAAGACGCGGCCGGCCACCGCCACCCAGGCGCGCCTGCACTCGAGCCTCAAGCGCTTCTACGCGTGGCTGCTGCGGCAGAACCGGATCCAGGCCGATCCGACCGTCCGCCTCGATCCGCCGAAGAAGCCCGCGCGCTTTCCGAAGAGCCTGGGCGAAGCCGACGTGGAGGCGCTGCTCGCCGCCCCGGACGTCGGCGAGCCTCGCGGACTGCGCGACCGGGCGATGCTCGAAACCCTCTACGCGACCGGACTGCGCGTGTCCGAGCTCGTGGCGCTGAAGAACGCGGAAGTGAGCCTCGACATGGGCGTCGTGCGCGTGTTCGGCAAGGGCGCCAAGGAACGCCTGGTGCCGCTCGGCGAGGAAGCGGCCGACTGGCTGCAGCGGTATGCCCGCGACGGACGCCCAGCGCTGCTCGCCGGCCGCACCGCGGACGAGGTGTTCGTCACCGCGCTGGGCAAGGGCATGACGCGCCAGGCGTTCTGGCAGCTCGTCAAGCGCTACGCCGCGCAGGCGATCCCCGGCCGGAACCTGTCGCCCCACACGCTGCGCCACGCGTTCGCGACGCATCTGCTCAATCACGGGGCCGACCTGCGCGTCGTGCAGATGCTGCTCGGCCACGCCGACATCTCGACCACGCAGATCTACACGCACGTCGCGCGCGAGCGCCTGAAGGCGCTGCACGCGCAGCACCATCCGCGAGCCTGAGCACGATGAGCCGCAAGGAACACGTCTCCGAGACGCCGGCCACCGCCTTCCTCAAGCGCCACGGCGTGGCCTACAGCGAGCACGTCTATGCGTACGAGGAGCACGGCGGCACCGCGGTGTCGGCGCGCGAGCTGGGCGTCGAGGAGCACAGCGTGGTGAAGACGCTCGTCATGGAAGACGAGACGAAACAGCCGCTCGTCGTGCTGATGCACGGCGACCGCAGCGTGTCCACCAAGAACCTCGCGCGCCAGGCGGGGGTGAAGCGCATCGAGCCCTGCAAGCCCGAGGTGGCGCAGCGCCACTCCGGCTACCAGGTCGGCGGCACGTCGCCGTTCGGCACGCGCAAGGCGATGCGCGTCTACGTCGAGAAGAGCGTGCTCGACCTGCCGAAGATCTACATCAACGGCGGGCGCCGCGGCTTCCTCGTGGGCATGGACCCGCGCGAGCTGGTGCGGGTGCTGCAGCCCAAGCTGGTGGAAGTCGGTCTCGCCGACTGAGCGTCAGCTCTTCCGGCCCCGCTCGATCACCACGCCGACGAGCTTCACGTCCTTGATGATCCCGAGCTTCGCCACCGAGACGCGCACCCAGGGCGCGTGGAACTCGCCGAGCACGAGATCGGCGACGAACTGCGCGAGCTCCTCGACCAGCCCGAAGCGCCTCTCCGCCAGCAGCTCGCGCATGCGGCCCACCACGACGGCGTAGTCGATGGTGTCCGCGACCTTGCCCGAGGCGAAGACCGCGTCGCTCGGCAGCGCGATGTCGAGGTCGACCGCGATCATCTGGTGCGTGACCCGCTCGCGGCGGTAGATGCCGACCTTGGCCTCGAGGCGGATGTCGCGAAGGAAGATGAAGTCCATCGGGGGAACGGGAAGGGGGAAGGGGAAGGGTCAAAACCCTTAAACTCGCGCCATGGCAACGGCCGCGTTCATTCTAATCGCTTACCTCATCGGATCGCTCTCCTTCGCGGTGATCGTCAGCCGCGCGATGGGGCTGCCCGACCCGCATTCGTACGGCTCGGGGAATCCCGGGGCCACGAACGTGCTGCGCACCGGGAAGAAGACCGCGGCGATCCTCACCCTGGTCGGCGACGCCCTGAAGGGCTGGCTCGCCGTCGTGCTCGCGCAGGCCTACGGACCGCGCTACGGCGTGGGGGATGCCGGCGTCGCGGGCGTGGCGCTCGCTGCGTTCGTCGGCCATCTCTACCCGGTGTTCTTCGGCTTCCGCGGCGGAAAGGGGGTCGCGACCGCCGCGGGCATCCTGTTCGCCGTCAGCGGCTGGCTCGGCCTCGCGAGCCTTGCGACGTTCGCGATCATCGTCTTCTTCTTCCGCTACGTGTCGCTCGCGTCGATGATCGCAGCGGTGTTCGCCGCCTTCTACGTGGTGTTCCTGCACGGCTTCAACGAAATGGCCCTCGCGGTGACGGCGATGGCGGCGTTGCTCGTGTACCGGCATCGCGACAACATCCGCAAGCTCGCCGCCGGCACCGAGCGCCGGCTCGGCGAGAAGAAGGCCGCGTAGGCCGGCGTCAGACGCTGTCGAGGTCCCAGCGCGGCCGCACCCCGAACGCGTAGTCCCGCGGCCCCGACTCGCCGGCGCGCAGGCGCAGCGCCGCGGAGAAGGCGATCATCGCGCCGTTGTCGGTGCACAGCTCCGCCTCCGGGTAGTACACGCGGAAGCCCTCGGCCGCCGCGGCCGCGTCGAGCGCCTCGCGCAACTGGCGGTTCGCGCCGACGCCGCCGGCGATGACCAGATCGGCGAGCCCGGTCTGCGCGAGCGCCGCGCGGCATTTCGCGCCGAGCACGTCCACCATGGCCGCCTGGAACGCGGCCGCGATGTCGGCCCGGGTCGCGCGGTCGGCCGCGTTCGCCTTCACCAGGTTCAGGACCGCGGTCTTGAGGCCCGAGAAGCTGAAGTCGAGATCGCCGCTGCCGATCATCGGGCGCGGCAGCTTGAAGCGCGCGGGATCGCCTTCGCGTGCGAGGGCGGACAGGGCCGGTCCACCCGGATAGCCCAGCTCGAGGAGCTGCGCCGACTTGTCGAACGCCTCGCCGGCAGCGTCGTCCAGCGTTTCGCCGAGCAGCGCGTAGCGGCCGACGCCGTCCACGCGCATGAGCTGGGTGTGTCCGCCGGACACGAGCAGGGCGACGAACGGGAAGGCCGGCGGCCGCGCCGACAGCAGCGGAGAGAGCAGGTGGCCTTCGAGGTGATGGATGCCGATGGCGGGAATGCCGAGCCCGAAGGCGAGGCCGCTGGCGACCGAGGCGCCGACGAGCAGCGCGCCCGCCAGCCCGGGCCCGGCGGTGTAGGCAATGGCGTCGAGGTCTTCGAGGGCGAGGTCGGCACGGCGCAGCACCAGGCGCACGAGCGGCAGCGTCCGGCGGATGTGGTCGCGCGAGGCGAGCTCCGGCACCACCCCGCCATAGGCGGCGTGCAGGTCGACCTGGGAGTGCACTTCGTGGACCAGCCGGCCGGAGTCGGCGTCGTAGACCGCGACGCCGGTCTCGTCGCAGGAGGTTTCGATGCCGAGGACGCGCATGGCCCGGGCATCTTACCGCAGGCCGGACCCCCGGCTTGCCGGCGCTGGCAAATCCGGATTAGAATCGCGGACTTCGCCTGATTCCCGCTTCCGACTGGAGCTGCATGCCGACCGTCCGCGTCAAGGAAAACGAGCCGTTCGAGGTGGCCCTGCGCCGTTTCAAGCGCACCATCGAGAAGACCGGCCTTCTCACCGAGCTTCGCGCCCGCGAGTTCTACGAGAAGCCGACCACCGAGCGCAAGCGCAAGCATGCCGCGGCGGTGAAGCGCCACTACAAGCGCCTGCGCAGCCAGCAGCTTCCGCCGAAGCTCTACTAGGCTCCGCGCTCTTCCGGCTGCACCCACGGCGCCGCGCGCCTTGCGCCCGGCGCCGTTGCCATTTCCGCTCTCGAATCGGCGGTCCCCGATCTGCACCGAACGTTGAGGACACGACCATGACGCTCCGCACCCGGATCAACGACGACGTCAAGGCGGCGATGAAGGCCAAGGATGCGCCGCGGCTCTCCACGCTGCGCCTGCTCACCGCCGCGATCAAGCAGCGCGAGGTGGACGAGCGCATCGAGCTCGACGACGCCCAGGTGCTCGCGGTGATCGAGAAGATGATCAAGCAGCGGCGCGAGTCGGTGAGCCAGTACCAGGCGGGCGGCCGCCAGGACCTTGCCGATCAGGAGACCTTCGAGATCGGCGTGTTGTCCGCCTACCTGCCGCAGCAGCTCTCGGAAGGCGAGATCGCCGCCGAGGTGGCCGCCGCGGTGGCCGCCACCGGCGCGGCGGGCCCGGCCGACATGGGGAAGGTGATGGGCATGCTCAAGGGCCGCCTCGCGGGCCGCGCCGACATGGGGCGGGTCTCCGCGCTGGTGAAGCAGAAACTGGCCGGCGGCTGACGGCGCGCCGACACCTTCCCGGCGGCCGCTTGCAATGCCGCGGGATTGGCCTATAAAGACGGGATGACGCCGCCGACCGGACGGGCGCAACGCCCGGCAGAATGGTTTCCTCCGGTCGTCCCCGCCAGGCGCGCTCCGCGGACGTGATTCCCGAGTCGTTCAAGCAGGACCTGCTGAATCGCGTCGACATCGTCGACGTGATCAACGCGCGCGTGCCGCTGAAGAAGGCCGGCGCCAACTGGAGCGCCTGCTGCCCCTTCCACACCGAGAAGACGCCCTCGTTCACGGTGAGCCCGACCAAGCAGTTCTATCACTGCTTCGGCTGCGGGGCGCACGGCAACGCCATCGGGTTCCTCATGGAGTACGCGGGGCTCGGCTACGTCGACGCCCTGCGCGAGCTCGCCGACACGGTGGGCATGAAGCTCCCCGAGATGGAGCGTCGCCGGGATCCGCGCGAGCCGGAAGGACCCGACCTGTACGACTTCATGGCGCGCGCGGCGAAGTTCTATCGCGAGCAGCTCAAGGCCTCGCCGCGCGCCATCGACTATCTCAAGCGCCGCGGGCTGACCGGGCAGACCGCGGCGAAGTTCGGCATCGGCTACGCCCCCGACGACTGGCAGGCGCTGCAGGGCGCGTTTCCCGAGTACGGCGAGAAGCCGATGGTGGACTGCGGCCTGGTCATCGTGAACGAGCAGGGGCGGCGCTACGACCGCTTCCGCGACCGGGTGATGTTCCCGATCCTGAGCCAGCGCGGGTTCGTCATCGGTTTCGGCGGGCGGGTGATCGCCGAGGGCGCAGACGCGGGGCCCGCCACGGGGGAAGGCAAGGGGTCTCCCGGTCCGAAATACATGAACTCCCCGGAGACCGCCCTGTTCGAGAAGGGCCGCGAGCTCTACGGCTTGCCGCAGGCGCGCATCCCCATCCGCGAGAAGGGCCGCGTGGTGGTGGTGGAAGGCTACATGGACGTGGTCATGCTCGCGCAGCACGGCGTGGGCAACGCCGTGGCGACGCTCGGCACGGCGACGACGGCGACGCACGTGCAGAAGCTGCTGAAGCTCACCGACGAGATCGTGTTCTGCTTCGATGGCGATGCGGCGGGCCGGCGCGCCGCCTGGCACGCGCTCGAGGTGAGCCTCGAGGCGCTCACCGACCGCAAGACGGTGCGCTTCCTGTTCCTGCCGCCCGAGCACGACCCCGACAGCTACGTGCGCGAGCACGGTGCGGCGGGCTTCGAGGCGAAGCTCGCCGACGCGCAGCCGCTCTCCGCCTATCTGCTCGCGCACCTCAAGGCGCAGAACGACCTCGCGACCCTCGAAGGACGCGCGAAGCTGCTCGCCGAGGCGAAGCCGCTGTTGAAGCGGGTGGCCGCGCCGGCGCTGCAGCTGCAGCTCAAGCGTGCGCTCGCCGATCTCACCGGGCTCGCCGACGGGGAAGTGGCGCGGCTTGCCGAGCTGCCGCCCCCGGTGCGCACGGCCTCGGGGCCGGAGGTGCGTCCGCGGGGGCCCGCGCCCGCGTCCCGCGCCCGCGCCAACCGCTCCACCGAATCGAAGCTCCTGCGCGCCGTGCTCGCGCGCCCCGAACTCGCCGACCGGCTTCCGGTCGAATGGGTCACCCGCGAGGCGCCCGAGGCGCAGGCGCTGCGGGAGGTGGCCGAGGCGCTGCGCGACCACGGCCCCGACCTGGGCCGCCCGCTTTCCGGGGCCTTCGAGGAGCGGCCGTACCGCAACCTGCTGGTCGAGCTGGAGGCGGACCTCCTGGTGCTCGGCCTCGACGACGAGGGGCTCGCGAGCGAGTTCGAGGACGGGCTCCGCCGGCTCCACGAAGGCGCTCTCGCCGCGCAGCTCAAGCTGCTGGAATCAAAGGAAAAAGCCGGGGGGCTGGGGCGCGAGGACCGCGACCGCTACGCCGCCCTCATCCGCGAGCACGCGGCCTTGCGCCGCGCGCTCGGAACCCCTATTTAAGTTGCTATAATCGACGACTTTTTTCGTCCCACCGACCGACCGGGGAACCGACGACATGCCGAACCAGAAGCCCAAGGCCAAAACGGGTGCGAAAGCGAAGGCGCGGAAGGCCACCGCGAAGCCTGCCGCGAAGTCCAAGCCGGCCGTGAAGTCCAAACCGTCGGTCCGGAGCAAGCCGGTTTCGGCCGCGCGCGCACCCGCCAAGCCCAAGGCGAAGGCGCCCGCGCGCGCGCAGGCGAAGCCCCGTCCCCAGCCGAAGGCGAAAGCCGCGCCCTCGGTCGCCACGAAAGTCCCCGGAAAGGCCAAGGTGCAGTCGAAGGTGAAGCAAGTCGCCGCGGAGCGTGCGGCGAAGGTCCGTGAAGAGAAGTCCCAGGCGAAGGCCGTCGCCAAGGAGAAGCCGCAGGCGAAGGCCGCGGCCGTCAAGGAGGCGCCGAAGCCCGCGCCCGCCGCACCGGCCCCCGCCGCCGCTGCGGCGGCGCCGGCCGCGCCGCCGCAGAAGCTGAAGGTCAACAAGGCGAAGGCCCGCGAGGCCGAGCGCGCGCTGCTCGAGCGCATGAACCAGAAGCCCGAGGACGCCGAGGCGCGCCGCATGCGCCTCAAGAACCTCATCAAGCTCGGCAAGGAGCGCAGCTACCTCACCTACGCGGAGATCAACGACCACCTGCCCGACGTCGTGGACGCGGAGCAGATCGAGTCGATGATCACCACGTTCAACGACATGGGCATCCAGGTCTTCGACGAGGCCCCGGACGCCGAGACGCTGATCCTTTCGGAGACCGCCCCCGCCGCCGCGCCCGACGAGGACGCCGAGGAGGAGGCGGAAGCCGCGCTCGCCACCGTCGATCCCGAGTTCGGCCGCACCACCGACCCGGTGCGCATGTACATGCGCGAGATGGGCTCGGTGGAACTGCTCACGCGCGAGGGCGAGATCGAGATCGCCAAGCGCATCGAGGACGGCCTCAAGCACATGATCCAGGCGATCAGCGCCTGCCCGACCACCATCGCCGACATCCTCGAGCTGGCCGACAAGGTGAAGCGCGAGGACATGCGCATCGACGAGCTCGTCGACGGCCTGGTCGATCCCAACGCCAAGGACGAGCCGGTGCCCGAGATCGCGGCGGCGGCGGACGACGGCGAGGGCGACGAGGACGAGGACGAGGACGACGGCGAGGAGGGCGACGACGGCGCGGCGATGTCCGCGAGCCTCCTGCAGCTGAAGGAGGACGCCCTCGAGCGCTTCGCGAAGATGCATCGCCTGCACGACAAGATGAAGGTCGCGCTGGTGAAGTTCGGCCATCGGTCGAAGGAGTACACCAAGGTCCGCGACCAGATCGGCGAGGAGCTGATGTTCATCC
>CAZKHE010000064.1:0-24620 GCA_964552535.1 uncultured Enterobacteriaceae bacterium
ACGGCCTGGATCGCGCCGTCGGTGACGTGCTCGATCTCGACCGCCCACCGCGACGGGATGTAGCCCGACTTGACCCAGTTGCTGACGACGGCGCGGTCGAGCTTGAGGCGACGCGAGACCTCGGCCTGGCTGCCGAAGTGGGCGACGAGACGGTCGGCACAGTTCATGGCGCCGAATGCTGCCTTATCAAAATGATTTTGACAAGGCCCGCTTGGCGAGCGCCGCACGACGCTACATCGGCTTAAGCGTCATCCCGCCGTCTGAAAAAGCTTCCGGATCAAAGGCCTTGTCGCCCTCTTCGGCCGGCACCCCGGTCGGCGCGATGGCGCCGAAGTCGTGCAGCCGACGGTCCAGGAGGTGCGAGGGCTGCACATTGGTGAGCGCGCGGAAGATGCTCTCCACCCGGCCCGGATGCCGGCGCTCCCACTCGCGCAGCATCGCCTTCGCCTGCTGGCGCTGCAGGTCGTCCTGCGAGCCGCACAGGTCGCACGGAATGATCGGGAACTTGCGCACCTCGGCGTAGGCTTCGAGGTCGCGCTCCTCCACGTAGGCCATGGGCCGGATCACCACGTGGTGGCCATCGTCGGAGACGAGCTTCGGCGGCATCGCCTTGAGCTTGCCGCCGAAGAAGAGGTTGAGGAAGAAGGTCTGCAGGATGTCGTCGCGGTGGTGGCCGAGCGCGATCTTCGTCGCGCCGATCTCCTTCGCCACGCGATAGAGCACGCCGCGCCGCAGCCGCGAGCAGAGACCGCACATCGTCCTGCCCTCGGGGATGACGCGCTTCACCACCGAGTAGGTGTCCTGCACCTCGATGCGGTGGGGTATGCCGAGGCCGGCGAGGTAGTCGGGCAGCACGTGCTCGGGGTACCCGGGATGGCGCTGGTCGAGGTTGACCGCGACGATCTCGAAGTCGAGCGGCGCGGCGTCGCGCAGCTTCATCAGGATGTCGAGCATCCCGTAGCTGTCCTTGCCGCCGGAGAGGCACGCCATCACCCGGTCGCCGGCGCGGATCATGTCGAAGTCGGCGATCGCCTGGCCGGCGAGGCGGCGCAGGCGCTTCTCGAGCTTGTTGGCTTCGAAGACCCGCTTGCGCAGGTCGCGGGGTTCCGGGGCGTTCATGGGGGTGGATTATCGCCTCGCCGGGGACGGGCCGCCGCCGCGGCGGCTTGATTTCATTTGCGGGCCAGCCTATCCTTTTCTTTCAGCTGACATGCCATGACTGCCCCCGGCCGCCGCCCTGCCCCCGCCCCGAGCCCGGAGAGCGTGCTCTCCAAGGCGGTCCTGCGCGCCGCCGAGGCGCTGGGGTTGAACGGCGGGCAGCTCGGCCGCGTGCTCGGGGTGAGCGAATCGTCGGTGTCGCGGCTCGCGTCGGGCGCGCGCCTCGTCGATCCGGCGACCAAGGAAGGCGAGCTCGCGCTGCTGCTGGTGCGCGTGTACCGCTCGCTCGACGCGCTGGTCGGCGGCGCGCCGGAGCAGCGCGACGCGTGGCTGCGCACCCGCAACCGCGCGCTGAACGGCGTGCCGGTCGAGATGCTGGCGCAGGCCGAGGGCCTGGTCGCGGTGGTGCGCTACCTGGACGGCATGCGCGCGCCGGCGTGAAGCGCTGGAAGACCGAGTGGTATGCGTCGGCGCGCACCCGCCGCGCGGAGCTCTGGCGCGGCGTGGAGGCGCAGCACTTCGTCGCCACCATGCGGCTAGCCGACACGCTGGACGAGCAGCGCGTGCTCGAGGAGCTGCTCGAGGGCAGCAAGCCGGCGCCGCCGCCGGAGGCGCGCGGACGGCATCCGCTGATCGCCACGCCCTATCGCTATCGCGTGCCGTTCGCCTCGCGCTTCCGCCGCGCCGACGAGGCCGGCATCTGGTACGGGGCCGAGTCGCTGCGCACCTGCTGCGCGGAGATCGGCTACTGGCGCTGGCGCTTCCTGATGGACAGCGAGGGGCTGCGCGGCGCCGCCCTCCACACGCAGCACACGCTGTTTCCCGCGCCGGTGCGCGGCGTCGCCATCGACCTCGGCGCGGCGCCGTGGCGATCGCTCTCCGAACAGTGGACCTCGCGCAGCGACTACACGGCGTGCCAGGCGCTCGCCGCCGACGCCCGCGAGCGCGGCGTCGAGTGGATCCGCTACCGGTCGGCCCGCGACGGCGAGGGGGGCGCGTGCGGCGCGGTGCTCACGGCGCCTGCACTGGGCGAGCCGGACCTGCTGCGCCAGCAGACGTGGACGTGCAAGACGACGGCAGCGCGCGTGTATCTCGCGCATGCTTACGAGGACGCCTACGAGTTCGAGGCGGCCGCATGGCAGTGACCCGCGGGCTCGCCGCCGTCCTGTGCGCGCTCCTCGCCGCGGGCTGCGCCACGCGCCCGCCGGCGGAGACGCCGCCGCCGCTCACCGTCCGGCCCGACGTGGCGCCGAACTTCGTCGTGCCGGATGCGACCGCCCGCATGGTCCATCTGGCGCAGCAGGAGTGGGCGCTCTTCGGTCGGCCGGTCGCGACGCGCGGCGCCGACGGCAGCATCGCGCTGGCGTTCGAGAGCGGCGCGACGCACGAGGTGCAGGCGCCGATGCTCTCGCGCGTGCTCATGTACTGGTACGCCGTGACCCGTCAGCCGATCGTCGGCGCACAGGGCGAGTTGCGCCCCTGGTCGGCGGCCTTCGTGTCGTGGCTCGCGCGCGGCGCCGGCCATACCGGCGACACCTTCCCGAGCACGGTGCTGCACTGGGACTACATCGAGGCCGCGCTCGCCGGCCGCGGCGCATTCGTGGCGCGCGATCCCGCGCTGCATCCGCCGGGGGTCGGCGATCTCGTGTGCGCGCCGCGCGGCATCGCGGTGAGCTTCGCCACGCTGCGCCGGGGGCCCTATCACTGCGACCTGGTGGTCGGGGTCGCGAACGGCACGGTGGAGGCCATCGGCGGCAACGTGGGCGACGTCGTGGCCCTGTCGCCGCTGCCGGCGGACGCGCAGGGGCTGCTGCTGCCGCTGCCCGACCGCCCGTGGGCGGTCGTGCTCACGCCCAGACGGCCCTGAGCTCAGAGATTGACGGAGCGCCCGCCGTCCACCGCGATGATCTGTCCGGTCACGTAGGGCGCGTCGACCACGAGGAAGTGCACCGCGCGGGCGATGTCCTCGGGCTCGCCCGCGCGGCGCAGGAGCGTGTGCGCGATCACGCGCTGGCGGGCGACCTCGTCGAACGAGCCGTCCTCGGGCCACATCACCGGCCCCGGCGCGACGCCGTTCACGCGCACCTCGGGGCCGAGATCGCGCGCCAGCGACTTGGTCATGCCGACCAGCCCCGCCTTGGCGATGCTGTACACCACGTAGCTCTTCAGCGGCCGGTCGGCGTGGATGTCCGTGATGTTGACGATGCAGCCGTTCGCCTTCTTGAGGTGCGGCGCCGCCGCCTGCGAGAGGAAGAGCGGCGCCTTGAGGTTGGTGCCGACCAGGTCCTCCCAGTCGGCGATCCCGATGCTGCCGACCGGCGTGGGATAGAAGCTGGAGGCGTTGTTGATCAGCACGTCGAGCGTGCCGAAGCGCGCGACGGTGCTCTTCACGAGCTCGGGAAGCGCACCCGCATTGAGCAGATCGGCCTGCGCGGTGGCCGCCGACTCGGGGCGCACGTCGTTGAGCGCGCTGGCCAGCTGCTGCGCCTCGGCGCGCGCCGACCGGTAGTGCAGCATGATGCGCGCCCCGGACGCGTGCAGCCGCCGCGCGGTGGCGGCGCCGACGCGCTTCGCCCCGCCGGTGATCAGCACGACCTTGCCTTGGAGCGGAAGCGACATGAGCGTCCGGGAGAGGGATGGCCGATAATTGTACGCACAATGCCGCGGCGGCAAGGCCATGCCGCTGCCCGAGCCCCTGCATGAGACGCCCGCCATGAGCCTGCCTGCGTCAACGCCCGAAGCGGCGGAGCATTCCGCCCGGCTCGCCGCGCACATCCACGACGAGCTGGCGCGGCACGGCAGCTGGCTGCCGTTCTCGCGCTACATGGAACTGGTGCTCTACGCGCCCGGGCTCGGCTACTACATGGCCGGCGCGCGCAAGCTCGGACCGGACGGCGACTTCACCACGGCGCCGGAGCTCACGCCGCTCTTCGGCCACGCGATCGCGCGGCAGGTGAGCGAGCTCTTCGCGCACGGGCTGTCCGAAGTGCTGGAGATCGGGGCAGGCTCCGGGGCGCTTGCCGCCTCGGTGCTCGAGGAGCTCGAGCGCGCGGGCAGGCTGCCCGAGCGCTATCTCATCCTCGAGCTCTCGGCCGACCTGCGCGCACGCAGCCGCGATGCCCTCGCCGCGCGGGTGCCGCACCTGATGGAGCGCGTCGCCTGGCTCGCGACGCTGCCGCCGGTCTTCACGGGCGTCGTCCTCGGCAACGAGGTGCTGGACGCGATGCCGGTGGAAGTGGTGCGCACCACCGCCGGGGGCGCGATCGAGCAGGGCGGCGTGTCCGCTGCCGGCGACGGCTTCGCCTGGGCGTGGCGGCCCGCCCAGGGCGAGGTGCTTGCCGCCGCGCAGGGGCTCGCCTTGCCGCCGGGCTACACCACCGAGCTCGCGCTCGTGGCCGAGGCCTTCGTCGCCTCGATCGGCGCGGCGCTGGAGCGCGGTGCGGCGCTCTTCATCGACTACGGCTTCCCGGCGCGCGAGTATCGGCATCCGCAGCGCTCGATGGGCACGCTCATGTGCCACTATCGCCATCGCGCCCACGGCGATCCGTTCTTCCTGCCCGGGCTGCAGGACGTCACCGCGCATGTCGATTTCTCGGCCGTCGCGTCGGCGGCGCGTCGCTCCGGATGCGAGCTCCTCGGCTACGCGACGCAGGCGCAGTTCCTTCTCAACTGCGGCCTGCCCGACCTGATGCTGCGCGTCTCCCCCGAGGACGCGGTGCACTACCTCCCGCTCGCCGCCGCGGCGAACAAGCTCCTCTCGCCAAGCGAGATGGGCGAGCTGTTCAAGGCGATCGCCTTCGGCCGCGGTGTGCCGGACGCCCTGCGCGGCTTCCGCTCCGGGGACCGGCGGGCTTCACTGTGAGGGCACGTTCGATTATGGTGTGGCCCATGACTCGCGCATGGTCATTGCTCCGCCGCGCCGGCCTCGCCGCAGCCCTCGCCGTGGCGTGTGCCGCGGGGGCGACGACCGACCGCGGCCAGGCCGTGGACGAGGCGCGCAAGCGCTGGTCGGAGAGCCCGCACGGCCCGTTCCTGGAGCGCATCCTGCCGCCCTACTACGAGGTCGCGCAGCTGCCCCAGCCGGGCTCGCGCGGCGCCGACCTCATGGTGCAGTACTGCGTGCAGTGCCACCACCTGCCGAACCCGGCCATGCACGAGGCCGACAAGTGGCCCAAGGTGGTGGACCGGATGGTGCTACGCATGCAGGGCCGCGGCAACATGGGCGAGCTGATGCGCGACATGATGGGCGGGGTGCGGGCACCCGGCGAGGAGGAGACGCGCGCGCTGCTCGCCTACCTCCGGGAGAACGCGATGCGCCCGATCGACGCGGAGCGCTATCCGGACATCGAGAGCGATGCGGCGAAGTCCTTCCGCCTCGCCTGCAGCCAGTGCCATGCGCTGCCGGATCCGAAGCGCCACACCGCGGCCGAGTGGCGCGGCGTGGTCGCGCGCATGGAGAAGAACATGCTGTGGATGAACCGCGTCGTCGGTTCCAAGGCCGATCCGCGCGAGCCGCAGCTCCGCGTCCAGGAGATCGTCGAGTACCTCCGGAAGCACGCGCGGCGCAGCTAGCGGCCGCGTTCGGGGACGAGAGAAGAACAATGAAGGAAACCCGCGACTACGCCGTCAGCTTCGCCGACATCGCCGGCAGCTCGCGCTTCCACCGCGAGTTCGGCGACCAGGCGGCGCGCGACATGATCGGCGGGTTCTGCGCGTGCGCCGCGGCCATCGCCCCGCGCTTCGAGGGGCGGCTCGTCAAGACGCTCGGCGACGGCGTGATGTGCGTGTTCGAATCGCCCGAGCAGGCGGTGCTCGCGATGATGGAGCTGCACGCGCAGGTCGCCGCGGCCCCGACGCCCCACGGGCTGCCCGTGCGCCTGCACACCGGCATCAACGCCGGCCCGGTGATCATGGACGGCGACGACGTGTACGGCACCATCGTGAACGTGGCCGCGTACCTCTCCGCCACCGCGCGGGCCGATCAGATCCTCACCACCGAGGCGGTGCGCTCGCGGCTCTCCCGCCCCGTCGCCGCCTTCGCGCGGCAGATCTACACCACCAAGCTGAAGGGCGACGCCGCGGAGTCGCTGATCTACGAGGTCATGTGGCAGCCCGACCGCGCGGAGATCACCATCATCAACCCGGGTCGCCCGCGCGTCATTCCCGCGGACGAGGGCGCGCTGCTCCTCCTGGTGGGCGACCTGACGGTGCGGGTGGACCCCGCGAAACCGCGCGCGCTGCTCGGGCGCCATTCCGGCAATGACCTTTCCGTCGGCGACACCATGGCCTCCCGCGAGCACGCGACCATCGAGCTCGACGAGATGCGCTTCCGCCTCATCGACCACAGCGCCAACGGCACCTACGTGAGCTACGACGGATCGCCCGGGGAGGTGCTGGTGCTGCGCGGAGAGACGCTGCTGCACGGCACCGGCCGGATCAGCCTCGGCCGCTCCTTTACCGATCCGCTCGCGCAGGCGATCCGCTTCGCGCGCGACAAGCGCTCGCTGTTCCGGGTCTAGGGACGCGTCCTAGAGGACCCGCTCCACCCAGTCGATCACCGCGTCCGCGGCGCGCTGCCAGCCGGACTCCAGCATCACCCCGTGACCGAAGCCGTCGAGCGTTTCGGCGCTCGCGCCCAGCAGCGACGCGCCCGTGCGCTGGTGATGCAGCGGGATCAGTCGGTCCTGGGCGGCGGCGAGGTACAGCGTGGGCACGCGCGGCGCCATGGCCCAGAGCTGGAACGGATGCACGAAGGTCATGTCCCAGATGGCGCGCTGGGACTCGCGTTGCGAGAGCCGGTGATAGCGCGCGAGGCGCTCGCTGTCGACCGGCTGGGCGAACATCGCGCGGAGCAGCGCCGACGGGGATGCGCGGCCGGCCTGCATCAGCGTGTTGAGCTCGGCGAGCAGCGAGGGATCGCGCCAGGCGAGCTCCATCGATGCCGCCCCCAGGCCCTGCGGCGGCACCGCCGCGAGCATCACCGCCGCGGGCAGCGCCTGCCGCGCGAGATAGCGCTGCAGCACGAACCCGCCCATCGAGTGCCCGACCACCACCGGCGGCTCGCCGATGGCCTCGATGGTCTCGGCGAGGTCCGCCACGTAATCCTCGATGGAATGCGACGCCAGCGTCTCGCGCCCCGGCGAGGCGCCGTGCCCGCGCAGGCTGACCGCGTACGCCTCGAAGCCGGCGGCGGCAAAGTGCGGGAGGAAGTGCTCCGCCCAGCACCACGCGCCGACGTAGGCGCCGTGGACGAACAGCACCGGCGGGGCGGCCCGCCTGCTCCGGGCGGGCGCGTGCAGCAGTTCGAGGCCGGAGGACGTCCGCGGCCCCGCGAGCGTGTCCATCAGGCCGGTACCGCCATGCCTCGCTGCACGGCCGGCCGCGCCGAGATGGCGTCGTACCAGCGCTTCACGTTGGGGAACTGCGCCAGGTCGGTGCGGTGCCACTCGTACCGCGCGACCCAGGGGTAGGTGGCGATGTCGGCGATCGAGTACTCCTCGGCGAGGTACTCGGCCTCGCCGAGGCGCTTGTCGAGCACCCCGTAGAGGCGGTCCTTCTCCTTGGTGTAGCGGTCGATCGCGTAGGGCACTTCCTCCTTCGCCGCACGCAGGAAGTGATGCGCCTGCCCGAACATCGGGCCCACGCCGCCCATCTGGAACATCAGCCACTCGAGCGCGACGTACTTGCCGCGCACCGACTGGGGCAGGAACCTGCCGGTCTTTCCCGCCAGGTACACCAGGATCGCGCCCGACTCGAAGAGCGGCAGCGGCTTGCCGTCGGGACCCTCGCGGTCCACGATCGCGGGGATCTTCCCGTTCGGATTGATGGCGAGGAACTCGGGCGAGAACTGCTGATCGTTGCGGATGTCGATGGGATGCAGGTTGTACGGCAGCCCGCATTCCTCCAGCATCACCGAGACCTTGCGGCCGTTCGGCGTTCCCCAGGTGTACAGCTCGATCATCGTGGTGCTCCCGTTGTGGTGGCCGTTGCGTGCGGCGGGCGGCGAGCGGCGGAGTTTACAATGGGCCGCATGGAGCTCCGCCCGCCGTGCTGAAGTGGCTGCTGACCACCGCGATCGCACTGGTCATTCTCACCGCGGTGTCGCCGCTGCTCGCGCGCTACGGCCTCGGCCGCCTGCCCGGCGACGTCACCGTCCGCTGGCGCGGGCGGGACTGGTATCTGCCGTTCACCACGACCATCGTGCTCTCGCTGGCGCTCACGGCGATCGCGAAGCTGCTGTGACGGCTCGCTAGCGTTCTGCGGCCGGCAACGCGGCGGTGATCGCCGCGAGCCGCGCGCGCCGGATCGCGCCCGGCACGTCGCGCGGATGCGCCCGGGCGATGGCGCCCGCATCGACACTGGCGGCCGCCGCGCGGGCGTGCTCCAGCCGCCGGGCCGCGGCTTCGCTGCCGCCGTCGTAGCGGCAGACGCGCACCCAGTCGGCGAAGCGCTCCGGACGCCGGAACGCGTCGCAGCCCTGCAGCAGGTCGAGCAGCGCAGGCGCCTCCTGCGCCGTCTCGAACGCGGCGCGATGTGCCGCCACCAGCACCGCCAGGTCCCGGCACTCGCTCGGCGCGCGCACGCGTGCGCTCGTCACCTCGGCCGCGCTCGCGTCCACGCCGGCGAAGAGCGCCGCCCAGCGCAGCGGCAGTGCGGCTCCGTCGGCCGCCGCGGCATCGAGCGCCGCGAGCGCCCGCGCGGCGTCGATGTCGCCCCATCCCGGGAGCACGCGCGCGAGCGCGCCGCACTCGGCGAGCACGTCGAACATGCGCCGCGGCGCGCGCTCCACCAGCCCTTTCGCGAGCTCCTGCCACACGCGCTCCGGCACCAGCGCGTCGGCTTCGCCCTTCGCGACGATTTCGCGCATGAGCGTCATCGTCTCCGGCGCCACGGCAAACCCGAAGCGCGCGGCGAAGCGGGCGACGCGGAGGATGCGCACCGGATCCTCGACGAACGCCGGGCTGACGTGGCGCAGGATCCCGGCGCGCAGATCGCGTTCGCCGTGGAACGGATCGATGAGCGCGCCGTCCTCGCCCCGCGCCATCGCGTTGATGGTCAGGTCGCGGCGCGCGAGATCCTGCTCCAGCGTCACGTCGGGCGCGGCGTAGACCTGGAAGCCGCGGTAGCCGCGCGCGGTCTTGCGCTCGGTGCGCGCGAGCGCGTACTCCTCGTGGGTCCGGGGATGCAGGAACACCGGGAAGTCGCGACCGACCGGCCGGAAGCCCGCCTGCTCCATCGCCTCCGGCGTCGCGCCCACCACGACGTGATCGCGATCCTGGACCGGCAGCCCGAGGAGCTCGTCGCGCACCGCCCCGCCCACCACGAAGGTCTTCATGAGACCTCCCGCCTGCGCGGTCGCGGCGGAGTCATCAGGGTTCCGGGCGGGCGTACGGCTCTTCTTCCGGGATGACGTCGGGTTCCAGGCGCGCGGCGTCACACCATGCCCGGACCGACGCCAGCCGCTGCACCGCCTCGCAGTACGCGCGCGCGTGCGGCGGCAGCGGCGGTGCGTAGGTCGCGAAGCGCATCACCACCGGCGCATAGAACGCGTCGGCGGCGCTGAAGCGGCCGAACAGCATCTCGCCGCCGGCGCCGAAGCGTTCGCGGCAGTCCCCCCAGAGGGCGACGATGCGGTCGATGTCGTGCTGCACCTCGGGCGTGAGGCCGCAGCCGGGGTACGAGCCGCGCACGTTCATCGGCATCGCGTGGCGCAGGGCGCGAAAGCCCGCGTGCATCTCGGCGCAGGCGGAGCGCGCCATCTGCCGCGCCCGCGCGTCCGCCGGCCACACGCCGCGGTCGGGATGGCGTTCGGCGAGCGTCTCGACGATCGCGAGCGTGTCCCACACCGGCTCGGCGTCGAGCCACAGCACCGGCACCTGCCCGCTCGGCGAATGCGGCGCGATGCGCGCGCGCCAGTCGGGGCCGAAGTCGCCGAACTTCACCAGCAGCTCGTCGAACTCGAGGCCGAGCTCGCGCATCAGCACCCACGCGCGCATCGACCACGACGAGTAGTTCTTGTTGCCGATCACCAGGCGCGGACGCATGGCGGCCTCAGACCTCGCGCGACTTGCGGCCCGCGTAGTAGCGGAACTCGCTGTAGCGCGACCGGGGGAAGTAGCCCTTGAGGTACACCGGCGCCACCGCCTCCAGCGGCGTCGCCTGGAAGCCGAACGGCAGCGGCTCGTCGGTGGTGTTCGGCACCTGCATCGAGCGGTAGTTGTCGCGGCTCATGATCTTCACCGGCGAAAGCTCCATCATTCGCGCCTGCAGATAAGACATGCGGTCGGAGAGCCCGATCACCGGCCGCGGATGCCCGGCGGTGCGGCCGGCGTATTCGACCAGCTCGCGCAGCGTGTAGACCTTCGGGCCGGCAAGCTCGTAGATCCGGCCGTGGCTCTCCTCGCGTTCGAGGCTCGCGACGAAGCAGCTCGCCACGTCCTCCACGAACACCGGCTGGAACTTCGCGTCGGGGCAGGCGAGCGGCACCACCGGGAAGGTCTTCTGCAGGCTGGCGAAGGTGTTGAGGAACTGGTCCTCGGGCCCGAAGATCACCGACGGACGGAAGAGGGTCCAGTCGAGCCGGCTCGCGGTGACCGCCGCTTCGCCGTCGGCCTTCGAGCGCAGGTACTCGCTGGGCGCATCCGCGGCGGCCTTGAGCGCGCTCATGTGCACGAGCCGCCGCACGCCGGCGTGGCGGCAGGCCGCGGCGATCTTCTCGGGGAGCTCGACGTGCGCGCGCGCGAAGTCGGGTCCGTAGGGGGTCCCCGGCCGGCTGTGCAGGATGCCGACGAGATTGATCACGGCATCGACGCGCTCGAACAGCCGCTCCAGCGTCGGCTGGTCGTGCACGTTCGCCTGGACGACGTCCACCGTGGGCAGGGTGATGAGGTGCTTGGACCGCTCGCGGCGCCGCGAGGGCACGATGACGGTGTGACGCTCGCGCACGAGCAGCTCGACGATGTGGCGGCCGACGAATCCGGATCCGCCGATGACGCAGATGCGAGGCATGGCACTCGGGAAGGGTGAGCGAGCCGGCGCGGGATGCATCGGCCCCGACGGCGCTATTGTACCGTCGCGCTTCCGGTGATCGTCGCGGCGTAGCCCTCGCCGCCGCGCTTGGGCGGGATGGTGCCGAGGCGCGTCTTGAGCGGCCGGATCTCGCCGCCGTAGAGCGCGGCGTAGTACATCGTGTTGCTCATCACCTTCTTCACGTAGTCGCGCGTCTCGTTGAAGGGGATGGATTCGGCGTAGACGGCCCCTTCCAGCGGCCGGTCGGCCTTCCAGCGCCGCGCGCGGCCCGGGCCGGCGTTGTAGGCGGCGGCGGCGAGGACCGGGCTGCCGTCGAGCTCGTCGAGCACGTAGCGCAGGTAGCCCGTGCCGAGCGCGATGTTCACGTCCGGGTCGGTCACCCGCGCCGGCGAGTAATCGGTCATGCCGTTCTTCTTCGCCATCCACTTCGCGGTCGCCGGCATGAGCTGCATCAGGCCCGAGGCCCCGGCCGACGAGCGTGCGCCGACGATGAAGCGCGACTCCTGGCGCACCAGCCCGAGCACCCAGTGCTCCTCGATGCCCTGCGTCTTCGCGCCGCTCGCGAAGGCCTCGCGATACGGCGCGAGGAAGCGCAGGGTGAAGTCGTGCGCGGTCTGCGTGCGCTCGGCGGTGTTGATCGCGCGGTCCCACAGCTCGGAGCGGCGCGCGAGCTCCGCGGCGGCGAGGAGCTGGCGGTCGCTCATCCCGCGCAGCGTCCAGTTCCACTCGCGCACCCCTTCGGTCCGCATCTCCAGGCGGAAGAGCGCCAGCGCCCGCGCCAGGCCCGGCGTCCGCGCGGCCTCCTCGAGATCGGCCTTGGTCGGCATTTCCGTCCGGCCGGGCACGGCGAGCACCTCGCCCATCTCCTCGGTGGCGAGCTTGCCGTAGAAGTGGTGCTCGCCCGCGATGCGGCGGAAGCGCTGCTGCGCACCCTCGGCGTCGCCGGCGGCGCGCAGGGCGCGCGCCTCCCAGTAGATCCAGGTCGGGTCGGCGCGCGCCGTGACGGTCATCGCCTCCACGGCCGCCTTCACCTCGGGCCAGTTGCCGTCGCGCATCGCGGCGCGCGCACGCCACGCGAGCTGATCGTCGGTGAGCGGCGCGGCCGCCGCGCGCCCGTACCACTCGACCGCCGACGGGTGATGGCTCTTCGCGGCGCTGAAGGCGAGCTGGCCCCAGACGTACGCCTGGTCTTCCTTGCCGAAGCGCGACTGCAGCTTCACCCAGCGTGCCGCGGCCTCCTCCACGTCGCGCTGGCCGAGGCGGGTCAGCGCGAAGATCGCGAGCTCCCGGTTCACCCGCTTCGAGAGGTCCGGTGTTTGCTTGTCCAGCCATTTTTCGGGCTTGGTGTGTATCAGATCGACACTCTTCCCGTCCGGGCGCTCGGCGTCCGGCAACCACTCCATGGTCCGCGTGGCCGCGCGCATGGCGCGCGCCTCGAGCAGCAGGCGGACCCGCTCCCAGACGTGGCGGTTCGTCAGCCGGCCCGCGGAGATCTCGTTCTCCGCCACGGCGAGACACCCCTGCGGAAGTTCGCGCGGCGCGTTCCAGAACCGGACCAGGTCCGCGCCCACCGCTGGATCGGCGTTGCGCGCCCGCAGCTGCAGGTTGAAGCAGGCGACCTCGTTGTCCTCGAGGACGAGGTTCGGGTACGCTGCGGCGAAGAGCGTCCACTCGCCGCGGCGCGCGAGCGACTTGAGCCAGTCGCGCCGCAGCAGCTCGGCCACCCACGCGCCGTCGTGTCGCGTGAGGAAATCGCTCACCTCGCCCGGGGGCGCACTTTCCAGACGCATCGTGAGCTGCCAGTAGTCGACGTACGGCTCGAGCACGTGCCCGCGCACGCGCGGCGCGAGTTCGGCGAGGCGCGCGGGCTGCCCCTTGGCGAATGCGTCGCGGGCGGCGAGGAAGGTGTCGTCGGCGCTGCGCGCCGGCGCGGCGGCGATGGCCATGCCGCCGAGGAGCAACCCGGCAGCCATGGCGAGGACGCGTAGGATGGAACCCGTGCGAATCATGGCAACGATGTTAGGCCGGGACCTGCAGAAGTCGCATGAAGAATAGCACGGGGTTTTCGGCAATCCGGCCGGCGAACCGTGCAAAGGAGATCCAATGACCCCTGATGACCTGCGCGACTGGCGCAAGGCCGAGCGTAACCGGCTCCTCGCCGCACGCGAGGCGCTCGCCCGTGACGAAGTGGACGTCCGCCGCCGTTGCATGGACAGCCATCTCGAGCGCGCGTTCCCCAACCTCGCACGCGGCGTGGTGGCGATGTGCTGGCCGATCCGCAACGAGTACGACCCGCGTTTCCTCGCGAAACGCCTGCGCGACCGCGGAGCCCTCACCGCGCTGCCCGTCGTGGTGAAGCCGAAGGCGCCGCTGATCTTCCGCGAATGGCACCCCGGTACCGCGCTCGCCCGCGGGGTGTACGACATCCCCTACCCGACCGATGCGAGTCCCGAGGTGCAGCCCGACGCCGCAATCGTGCCCATGAACGGCTGGGACGACGCCGGCTACCGCCTGGGCTACGGCGGCGGCTTCTTCGACCGCACGCTCGCGGCCGCGCCGAAGCGCCCGCTGGTGATCGGCGTGAGCTACGAGCTCGCGCACATCCCGACCATTCACCCCCAGCCGTACGACATCCCGATGGACTTCGTGGTCACCGAGCGGGGCGTGTATCGGCGCGATGCCGGGAAGCTCGAGTTCCTGGGGGCGCCACCCGCCGGCGCGGCCAGCGCGCTGGCGTCGCCGGTGTGCTTCGCGGAGGAGCTCGATCCGGCGTACTTCGGAAAGGAGGCCTCATGAGGGACAGCCGGATCCTCGCGATGGTCCTCGCCGGGGGCGAGGGCACGCGGCTGCATCCCCTCACCGCGGTGCGCTCCAAGCCCGCCGTGCCCTTCGGCGGACGCTATCGGATCGTCGACTTCGTGCTCTCCAACCTGGTGAACTCGGGCATCCACTCGATCTACCTGCTGGTGCAGTACAAGTCGCAGTCGCTCATCGAGCACGTGCGCAAGGTCTGGGTGACCGCGCCGATCCTGCCGCGCCACTTCATCACCGTGGTGCCGCCGCAGATGCAGGAAGGTCCGGAGTGGTTCCAGGGCACGGCCGACGCGGTGTACCAGAACCTCGACCTGATCGAGACCAACGACCCGACCCTCGTCGTCGTCTTCGGCGCCGACCACGTCTACCGGATGGACGTGCAGCAGATGATCGACTTCCACTGCGAGCGCAAGGCCGACGTGACGGTCGCGGCGCTGCCGGTGCCCAGGGCCGAGGCGACCGCGTTCGGGGTCGTCGGCTGCGATGCCGAGGGCCGCATCGGCAGCTTCCTGGAAAAGCCGGCGGAGCCGCCCGCGATGCCCGGCGACCCGGACCGCGCCTACGCGTCCATGGGCAACTACATCTTCAGCACCAAGGTGCTGGTGGACGCGCTGCGCGAGGGCCGTTGCCAGGGCGAGAAGGATTTCGGCCGCCACGTGCTTCCGCGGCTGATCGGCACCCACCGCGTCTACGCGTACGACTTCGCCTCCAACCACGTGCCCGGGGTGCGTGCGAACGAGGAGCCGGCCTACTGGCGCGACGTGGGGACGGTCGATGCCTACTACGAGGCCAACATGGACACCCTCGGGGCGCGGCCGAGGCTGCAGCTCTTCAACCCGCGCTGGCCGGTGATCTCCAGCACCTACCAGGGGCCCGCGCCGACGGTGCTCGACGGGCGCATCAGCAACAGCACGTTCGGTTCCGGCACGCTGATCCGCGGCGGCGAGGTCCGCAACTCGGTGATCCGCCGCGAGGTGTTGATCGAGGAGGACGTGGTGATCGAGGACTCGATCATCATGGACTACGTCATCGTGCGACGCGGCGCCCGGGTTCGCCGCGCCATCATCGACCGCTACAACGTGGTCCCGGCGGGCGCCACCATCGGCCACGACCCGGCCGCGGACCGCGCCGCCTTCCACGTGACCGATTCGGGCATCTGCGTGGTGCCGATGGCGCCGACGCGGGCGTGGACCAACGTCTACGAGTAGCGCCGGGCCCGCGCGCCCGTCGCCCCCCGCGCGAGCGTCACCCGAGAAACAGCCGGTAGGCCGGATTGTTGGTCTCGTCCACGTAGGCGTAGCCGAGCGTCGAGAGGAACCCGCGGAACTCGCGCATCTCGTTGCCCGGCACCTGCATGCCGACCAGCACGCGCGCGTTGTCCGAGCCGTGGTTGCGGTAGTGGAAGAGGCTGATGTTCCAGTCCGAGCGCATGCTGCCGAGGAACTTCATCAGCGCCCCCGGCCGCTCGGGAAACTCGAAACGGTAGAGCAGCTCGTCCTTCGCCGCTGGCGAGCGCCCGCCCACCAGGTGGCGCACGTGCAGCTTCGCCAGCTCGTCGTCGGTGAGGTCGAGCGTCGGATAGCCCTCGCGCTTCAGCGTCGCGACCAGCTTGCGCGTCTCGGCGTGGTCCGCGACCTGGATGCCGACGAACACGTGCGCCGCGGACGAGTCCGCGTAGCGGTAGTTGAACTCGGTGATGCTGCGCCCGCCGATCAGCGCGACGAATTTCTTGTAGGCGCCGGGGCGCTCGGGGAGCGTGACCGCGAGGATCGCCTCGCGCTGCTCGCCGACCTCCGCGCGCTCGGCGACGAAGCGCAGGCGGTCGAAATTGGTGTTGGCGCCGCAGGCGATGGCCACGAGCTTCTGGTTGCGGACCTTCTCGCGCGCGACGTAGGCCTTCGCGCCGGCGATCGCGACGGCGCCGGCCGGCTCGAGGATGGAGCGGGTGTCCTCGAACACGTCCTTGATGGCCGCGCAGATCGCGTCGGTGTCCACCAGGATCATCTCGTCCACCAGCTCCCGGGCGATGCGGAAGGTCTCCTTGCCCACCTGCTTCACCGCGATGCCGTCGGCGAAGAGACCCACGTGATCGAGGGCCACGCGGCGCCCGGCGGCGATCGAGCGCGTCATCGCATCCGAATCGACGGTCTGCACGCCGATGACCTTGATCTCGGGCCGCAGCCGCTTCACGTACGCGGCCACGCCGGAGATGAGTCCGCCGCCGCCGACGGCGACGAAGATCGCGTGGATCGGGCGCGTGCTCTGGCGCAGGATCTCCATGCCGATGGTGCCCTGGCCGGCGATCACGTCCGGATCGTCGAAGGGGTGCACGAAGGCGAGCCTGCGGGCCGCCTCCAGGCGCCGCGCCTCGGCATAGGCCTCGGCGTACGAGTCGCCGTGCTGGATCACCTCGGCCCCGCGGGCGCGCACGGCGTCGATCTTGATCTGCGGCGTGGTGACCGGCATGACGATCACCGCACGGCAGCCGAGCTTCTGCGCCGACAGCGCCACGCCCTGCGCGTGGTTGCCCGCCGACGAGCAGATCACGCCACGCTTCAGCTCGTCGCGCGTGAGCCCGGACATCTTGTTGTAGGCGCCGCGCAGCTTGAACGAGAACACCGGCTGCATGTCCTCGCGCTTCAGCATCAGCCGGTTGCCGAGCCGTGCCGACAGGTTGGGGGCGAAGTCGAGGGGCGTCTCCTCGGCGACGTCGTACACGCGCGCCTTGAGGATGCGTTCGAGGTAGTCGTTCTGCATGGAGGAGGGCGTCTCGCCGCTCTCATGGCACGCGTCGGCGCCGGCGGCTTCACGAAAAGCGGCTAATGTAGTCGAAAAACCGCCCTGCCACCCGACGCATGTTCACCGCCGACGCGAGCCTCGCGGGGCTCTTCGCCGCGAGCTTCCTCGCCGCCACGCTGCTGCCGATGCCGTCGGAGGCGGCGCTCTACGGCGTGCTGCAGCTCCACCCCGAGCTGCGCTGGCCCGCCATCCTCGTCGCCACCCTGGGCAACACCGCCGGCGGCATGACGACCTACGCCATCGGCCGCTGGATCGCGACGCGCAAGCCGGCGAAGCACCTCGGCACGGTGGAGCGCTACGGGGCCCCGGCGCTGGTGCTTGCGTGGCTGCCGATCCTCGGCGAGGCACTGGTGCTCGCCGCCGGCTGGCTGAAGATCAACTGGATCGCGGCGATGACCTTCCAGGCGATCGGACGCTTCCTGCGCTACTGGGTGGTCGCGGGCGCGGCGTAAGCGCCCGAGGGCGCCAGCCGGCGCGGGACTTGCTCGGGAGAGGGCCCGCCGACGGGCATCGTGCCGAGCATCGACAGACGTGCCGCCCCCAACGCTCCCCGCCCCGCCGAGGCGGTCGGGCACGAGCGCCGGAGACGCCGCCGCGACACCGGCGCCCAGCCCAAGGAGCCTGCGCGGGCTGGATCTGGTGAACGTCTTCATGGCCGACGTGCGCGACGGCGTCGGCGTGTACCTCGCGGTGTACCTGCTCGTCGTGCAGCACTGGGACCCGGCCGCGATCGGCCTCGTGGTGGCGCTGCCAGGATTCGTCTCGATCCTCGCGCAATCGCCTGCGGGCAATCTCATCGACCGCACCCGGCACAAGCGCGCGCTCCTCGTCATCGCCTCGCTCGTCGTGGCCGGGAGCTGCCTCGTCGTGATCGACTTTCCGACGGTGCTGCCGGTGGCCGCGGCCCAGGTCGCGATGGGCCTGATCGGCCCGGTCTTCCAGCCCTGCGTCTCGGCGATGAGCCTCGGGCTCGTCGGACCCGAGCGGATGCGCGCGCGCGTCGGGCGCAACGAGAGCTTCAATCACCTCGGCAACATGCTCGCCGCCGTCGTCGCGGTGCTGATCGGCAGCTACGTGTCCTTCGAGGGCATCTTCTACTTCGCGCTCCTCCAGTGCGCCGCACTCATCGCGGCGACGCTGCTCATCGACCCCGCGGAGATCGACCACGAGCGCGCGCGGGCGGCACCGCCGGCGGGGCAGGCGCCCGGCTCCTTCTGGCACGATGCGCGCGCGCTGCTCCGCGACCGGGACATCGCCGCCTTCATCGTCGCGCTGACGCTCTGGAACCTCGCCAACGGCGCGATGCTGCCGATGCTCGGCCAGAAGCTCGGCATCGACGCTCCCGCGGATGCCGCCTATTACCTCTCCCTGTGCATCATCGTCGCCCAGGCCACCATGGTGGCGGTCGCCCCCTGGGCCGCGCGCAAGGCGGCGACGGGGCGCAAGCGCGTGCTCCTGCTGTCGTTCCTGCTCATCCCGGTCCGCGCGCTGCTCTTCGCGTCCGTCGATCACAAGTATGCCCTCGTCGCGCTGCAGGTGATCGACGGCATCGGCGCCGGCATCTACGGTGTCCTCGGAATCGTGATGATGTCGGACCTGGCGCGCGGGACCGGGCGCTTCAACCTGCTGCAGGGCCTCACCTACGCATGCATGGGCGTCGGCGGCGCGGCGAGCGCCATGCTGGGCGGCTACCTCGCCTCGTCGCTGGGGTATGACCGCGCCTTCGTCGGCTTGGCGCTCGTGGGCGCAGCCGGCGCCGCGTTCTTCTGGCGCTTCGTCCACGAACGGTCGGCAGCCGATCCTCGCGCGTCCGGGCGCCGATGAAGCGGGCGTAGGCGCGGCAGGGCCCGCAAGGGCGGCGCGACGCGCTCATGCGTGGACGCGGCTGTAGCCGCGCGCTACGCGATCTCCGCGAGGTCGCGTTCGGCCTGCGCGATGCGTCTTGCCGCCGCTTCGAGCGCCGGGCGATGCCGGGCGAGGCGTGCCCCCGCCTCGCGCCGATACGCCTCCAGGGCAGCGGGGCCATTGCGCAGCTCGGCCTCCAGCGCCATCCGTCGCGCCGCGAAGCGCAGCCGCTGCTGCGGCGAGCGGCGCAGGTCGCGCGCGAGCCGCAGGTAGCGGTCGCGCGCCTTTGCCAGCCGCGCCTTGTGCATCGCGAAGCCCTCCCGGCCGGCATCACGCCGCGCGGCATCGTAGGCCTGGCGCGCGTCGAGCCGCGCGGCATCCAGGCGCGCACGGCGGCGGGCGCGCTCCCGCAGCCGCGGCTCCTCGGCGAACGAGCGCGCCAGCAGCCACCCCAGCACACCGGCGATCAGCGCGAAGATCCAGCCCTGCGGCGACGCGACGAGCATCGCGGCGACGACGGCGACGGCGAACGACCGGAACGCGAACAGGTGGCGGCGGCCGAGGCCGGGCGGCACGGGCGCGGGCCTCATCGTCCGGGCCGCGACGTGCGGCATGCCGACCGGGGGCGGCGCGGGCACGGCGTCGATGCGCGCCCACGCCTGGGCGACGAACGCGGCCGGGTCGACGCACCCCAGCACCATGCGTGGATCGAGGAAGTGCACGACGCCCTGCCGCTCCAGCCGGCACCAGGGGCAGTCGCCCAGGTGCATCGGATACACGTGCATCGGCGTGCGGCGGCAGCGGCGCACCGCTGCGCGCAGCGCGTCGAGGGCGTCGACCCAGTGCTGCGCGGTCGGCCGCGCGCCGCGCGAACCCGGCTCCGTGAACGCACGCTCGAACATGAGCGCGAGCCCGGGCGGCAGCATGTCCACCGGCAGCGCGCGGGGCGGCGGTCCGAGGCCGCGGCGCCGGGCGTCGGGCGCATAGGCGTAGCGGAAGGCGCGGATGTCGGCCTCGAGCGCGTCGCCGACGCCGTGCGCGAGCGGTACGCCGCAGTACGGATGGCGCCCGCCGAGCAGCAGGTGGAAGAGCAGGACCGCGAGCCCGAAGTTGTCGTGGTTCGGGGTGCGGACGACGGTGTCGAAGGAGGGCAGGCCCTGCAGCTCCGGCGGGGTGAAGTGGCCGACGCCCACCTCGCAGAGATGCACGGTCCCGTGGGCGTTGACCTGGAACGAGTCGCAGTCGATCAGCACGACGCGGCTGTCGGTGCCGACCGCGACATTGCCCTGGTTCACGTCGCCGAGCACGTGGCTGTGCGCGTGCAGAGCGGCGAATGCGGCCGCAGTGTTGCGCGCCACGAAGAGCAGGAAATCCCATGCGAGCTCCGGATGCGTCTCGCGGCGCTGCGCCGGGCTGTACAGCGCGTGGATGGCCTCGCGCTGCGTGACCGCCTGCATCAGGAACCCGACCGGCGGGCCGCGCCGCGCCGCGTGCAGCGTCTCCTGCGGCCACGCCGAGTAGTCGAGCAGCCCGCGCTCGGCGTGCGCGGCCATGAACGCGAGCTTCGCCTGCTTCCGTGCGTCCGGGGGGCGGTGATACACCTTGGCGACGCGCGCGCGCTCGCCGGCGACCGCATACACCACGCCCTCGCCGCCCCGCCCGAGCTCGCGCGCGAGCTGCAGCGGTCGGCCGCTCGCGGTGATCAGCGTCGCCGGCGCCTGCATGGCGCCTCACTGCGCCGTGCGTACCGCCAGCGCCAGCGTCTTGTCGTCGTCGGTCCGCTCGTTGACGTCGGGGCTGTTGAGGAAGCGCACCAGGGCGCCGTGCAGGTCCTCCTCGCGCCCTGCGGCGGCGCGCTCGGTGACGTCGAACAGGTGATCGAACAGCGGCGCGTGCGGCCGGCCGCTGAACATGTCGATGGCGAGCTGCTGGATGCCGTCGCTGAACGCCGCCGCGCGACGCACCGGCGCGTCCCAGCGGCGCACGGCCAGGCGCAGCGCCGCATCGTCGTCGATCACGAAGCGCGTGCTGTTGGCGTACTCGCCGACCATGGGCACCACCGCGAGCTCCAGGCCCCCGCCCGCGTCGACCACGGCGCCACCGTCGCCGATCTGCATGACCAGGGTCGCCTCCGGCGTCGAGAGCACGCCCACGAAGGTGCAGGCGAACGCGCGCACGGTCGCGTCCCGTTCGTCGGCGAGCTGCGCGATGCGGCCGCGCATCGCCGCGAGGAGCTCCTGCGCCACCGATTCGTCCAGCGCGAGCTCGGCGCGCTCGAGGCGAGCGGCGAGCGCCGCCGATGCGGCGTTCACCGCGAGCTCCGCGCCCTCCGCCGCGTGGGGCGCGCTGCCCGCGCCGTCGGCGACGAGCATCGACAGCACGGGGGTGCCGTAGCGCGTCACGTCCACCCGCGCGCGGCAGCGGTCCTCGCAGGCCCGGCCGCGGGCGAGGTGCGAGGTGCCGGCCTCGGAAGCCGCGACGACGCGCCAGCTCACGGGACCGCCCCCTGGCGGACCATGCGCCCGGGATCCGCGCGTCGCGACGGCGCGGGGCCGCTCACACCGACGCCCAGCCGCGCGGCGTCTCGAGCGGCACGTCCCCGCCGGGCGTGGAGCGCGACACCGACCGGAGCGAACTGGACAGCCAGCCGAAGAGCTGGCGGAACTTGAGCTGATCGAGCGCGAGCGGTTCGCGCGCGCTGATCTGCGCGAGAACCTCCATGTTCGCGCCCCGCACGCCGATGGCGAAGAACGCGAACTGCTTGCCGGCCTCGCCTTCGCGTACCGCCCCCGCGGCCGACTGCCACGCGTCCGTGGGGGCGCCGTCGGTGATCAGGAAGATCCACGGGCGGTAGTACGAAATCCCGTTGGCCCGGTACTCGGCCTTGCGGTCGCGCACGAGCTGGATCGCCTGCGTGATCGCGGCGCCCATCGGCGTGTCGCCCTGCGCGGCGAGCGTGGGCGGCTCGAAGCTGCCGGCGCCGGTGAACGGCACCTCGACGCGCACCGGTCCGAACGTCACGATCGCGACCTCCACGCGCTTCATCGCGAGCGCATCGGCCGCCAGCTCCTCGCGAAAGGTGGCGAGGCCCGCGTTCAGCTCGTCGATGGGCGTCCCCGACATCGAGCTCGACACGTCGAGCAGCAGGACGCACGGGCAGCGCGGCTCGGGATTGGCGGCGAAATCATCGGTCTCGAAGGCAATCTGGTCGCTCACGGGGAAGGCTCCGTAGGGGCCGGGCTCCGGCATGCGACCAGCAATTTTTGGTCCCGCCGATGGGACGCGGACGGCCGGTCGACTTGCGCCTCGGGATCGGGTACGACCGGACGCCGTACGGCGGTCGGCCCCCTACGGCCGCACGGCGAACCCGGCCTCGCGAAAGATCTGCAGCGCCTCGGGCGAGTCGAGGAATTCGAAGAACCGCCGCACTTCCGGCCGTTCCCGCCTGGCGACGATCGCCATCGGATACGCGATCGGCGCATGGCTGTCCGCCGGGAAGACGCCGGCAACGCGCACCTTGCCGCTCGACCGCGCGTCGGTGCCGTACACGATGCCGAACGGCGCCTCGCCGCGCTCGACCAGGATGAGCGCGGCGCGCACGTTGTCGGTCCGTGCGAGCTTCGGCGCGACCGCCTCCCAGACGCCGAGCTTCGCGAGCGCCTGCTGCGCGTAGCGCCCGACCGGCACGTGGGCCGGATCGCCGGTCACGAGGCGGCCGTCGCCGATGCGCACGGCAAGGTCGAAGCCCGGCCGGATGTCGATGGACTCCGGCCGCGCGGCCGGGGTGACGAGCACGAGCGTGTTGCCGAGCCGGCTGCGGCGCGTCGCCGGGTCGATGAGCCGGCGCTGCGCGAGATAGTCCATCCACTGGTCGTCGGCGGCGATGAAGATGTCCGCCTCCGCGCCCGACTCGACCTGCTTCGCCAGCGTGGACGTCGCCGCGAAGGAAAACCGCAACGGCGCACGGTCGCTCGCGCGATAGGCCTTGTCGATCCGCTGGAGCGCATCGGTGAGCGAAGCCGCCGCGAACACCGTCACGCCCTGCGCCTGCGCGGCCCCGGCGACGGCCAGCGCGACGGCGAGAAGGAGCGCCCGCAGCATGCGCTAGCGCGGCGTGCCCCGGCCGACGGCGCGCAGGATCATGTCCACGTGCGTGGGCGCGCCGCGCGTGAGCACGGCATAGCGCCGGTCGTTGATGAAGATAAGCCTGTTGCCCTCGTCGTAGATGCGCGCCGTGACCGCGTACGTGTAGCGCGCGTCGATCTTCGCCGGGTCGTACGGAATGGCGAACGCGATCGGCGGCTGCTTGCCGCCGGCCGTGAGGGTCTGTTCGCCGACGAGCAGCGCCGGCGCATCGGCGCGCGAGATGTCCACGAGCTGCACCTTCACCACCGCGCCCGGCGGCAGGGCGATGCGCTGCGGGTAACCGACGGTGCCCGTGACCTTCGACTGCGCGCCCCCGCCTCCACCGGGAACCGAGCTCACCCCGGCGCAGCCGGCGAGCAGCAGGACGAGCGCCACGCGCCCCAACCATCCAACCATGTATGGGCCTCGCAAAAAAGCGGACCGACGATAACCGAGGCGGCCCGGGCGGCACAAGCGCGCAGGGGGGCGCCGATCACCGGGGAAGCGGCGCGTGACCGAGACGCAGGGACATGCTGGCCGGCACCGCGACCCGCGAGCGCGGCACGGCAAGCCGCGACACGCGCGGGGAGCAGCGGGCCTCGCGCCCCGCCTTCGGCGATGCGCCGGGCTCCGGACGCGGTGCTAGCCCTTCGTCGCGCTCCAGCTCACCGGCGCGCCGCTCTGCGTGGGGACGGTGCCCTCGATGCGATTGCCGGCCACGCGGCCGGTGTAGTTGCGGCGGGTGCCGTTGCCGTCGACCAGCGTGAACGTCATGCGGTCGCCGGCGAGCTTGCCGTCGAGGATCTCGACGCTGCGCCCGCCCAGGCGCGCCTTGCCCTCGAAGAACTGGAACTTCTGCACGATGTCGAGCTCGATCTGCTCGGTGCCGCTGCCCGCCACCTGCTGCATGCGCCACTTGCCGTTGACCTTGGCCGGCACGATCCACAGGTAGGCGTCGCGGAACTCGACCGTCGCCTGCTGGTCGGGCTTCCACTCCTCCATCGTGAACGCGTGCGAGGTGACGCGCGTGCCCGGCTTCATGTCGAGGATCTTCGGGCGGAGCTGGAGGTTGAGATGCGGCAGCAGGTACATGGTGATGACCGTGGCCTTGCTGAAGTCGGACTCGAAGATGTCGGCCTTCACGAACTTCACCCGGTCGCCGACGCCCGCCTCCTGCGCGTTCTTGTTCGAGAGCGCCACCATGTCCGGGTTGTACTCGATGCCCTGCGCGGTGGCGCCGCGCTTGCCGGCGGCGATGGCGATGCGGCCGTCGCCCGAGCCGAGGTCGATCACGTGGTCGTCCTTGGTGACCTTCGCCATGTTGAGCATCCGCTCGATCAGCTCGTTCGGCGTGGGGACCCACACGACGTCCTTGCCGGCCTGGCCGACCTGCGGGGTGTACGGGCCGGTCTGCGCACAGGCCGCGGTGGCGAACGAGAGCGTGGCGACGACGACGAGCTTCTTGAGCATGGTGTTCTCCATGAGGGGATGCGTTCGGAGCATCAGACGGGTGTGAGGTTGGCGTAGGCCGCGGCGAGCCACTTCACGCCGTTCGGCCCGAAATTGATCTGCAGGCGCGTCTCGTTGCCGCGGCCTTCGGCGTCCACGATCACACCCTGGCCGAACTTCGCGTGCACCACTTCCTGGCCCACGCGGAACCCCGCATCGCTCTTGGACGACGGCGTCGCGTAGCGCGGCAGCGGCTCCGCCGCGCGCCAGGCGCTCGACGAGTCCGGCATGCGGCCGAGCTTCGGCGTCAGCCACTTCGTGATCGGCGCTGGGATCTCGTCGAGGAAGCGGCTCGCGACGTTGTAGCGCGTCTGGCCGTGCAGGAGGCGCGTCTGCGCGAA
>CAZKHE010000065.1:0-24352 GCA_964552535.1 uncultured Enterobacteriaceae bacterium
CCTTGTGCTCGTTGCGCAGCTTCACGATCGCCTGCGCGTTGCGGAACACGTTGAAGGTGTAGGTCTCCATCATCGAGGCCAGCGCCGCGGTGCGCACGATCTCCTGGATGTCCGCCGGCAGCTTCGACCACCACGTCTTGTTGAAGAGCACCTCGCCCACGTCGGTGGACTGGTGCATGCCCTGCAGGTAGTAGTGCTTCCACACCGTGTGCAGGCCGAGGTTCAGGTCGTCGGCCGGCCCGATCCACTCCGCGGCGTCGATGGTGCCGCGCTGCGCCGCGGGCACGATCTCGCCGCCGGGCATCGCCACGGCGGCCACGCCCATCTCCTTGAAGATCTCGCCGGTGATGCCGGGCGGCGAGCGGTACTTCATCTTCTTGAAGTCGGCGGTGGAGGCGATCGGCTGCTTGAACCAGCCGAGGGGGTCCGGGCCCATGGGTTGGATCATCAGCGGTTCGACGTTGACCTTGAGGATGTCCGAGTACAGCCGGCGATAGAGGTCGTAGCCGCCGCCCTCGAGGAGCCAGGCGACGTGCGAGAGCTGGTCGAGGCCCACGCCGGCCCCGGCCATCGGGTTGGAGAAGAGGCCCGCGGCCGGATGCTTGCCCGACCAGTAGTGCGTCCACGCATAGCCGCCTTCGACCACGCCCTTGTCCACCGCATCGAGGATCTCGAACGCCGGGACCACGGCGCCGTCCGGCAGCATCTCCATCTTGAGGCGGCCGCCGGTCATCTTGTCCACGCGGTCGCCGAAGCGCTTGAGCAGCTCGAAGTAGATGCTCGCGGCGGGTACGGCGGTCTGGATGCGGGCCTTGTACTGCTGTGCCTGCGCGATGCCGGCGGCGCCGAACAGCGCGACCGCGGCCACGAGGCTGGTGATCCAGCGGCTCATGATTCCTCCATTGGGTGGGTGGCGTCGCCCGTGGGAAGCTTTCCCCGCGCTTTCTTGTTCTCGACGTGGGCGCGGGCCATCCTAGACAGCGCCCCCCGCAATTGCAATACTGCGCCGCACTGTTTCGGCACCGCCGGTTCCAGAAATAGCTAAAACGCGCGGTGCACAAGGAGAGAATCGCATGACCATCGCCACGTACGACTACATCGTCGTGGGGGCGGGCAGCTCGGGCTGCGTGATGGCGGCCCGGCTGTCGGAGAACGGGCGGCACAGCGTGCTGCTGCTGGAGGCGGGGCCGAAGGACGACTACCTCTGGATCCACATCCCCATCGGCTACGGGAAGACGATGTTCCATCCCGAGTACAACTGGGGCTTCAAGACCGATCCCGACCCGCATATGAACAACCGCGAGATCTACTGGCCGCGCGGACGCGGGCTCGGCGGGTCCTCGTCCATCAACGGTCTGATCTACGTGCGCGGCCAGCCCGAGGACTACGACGGGTGGTCCGCCATGGGCAACGAGGGCTGGAGCTGGCGCGAGGTGCTGCCCTACTTCAAGAAGCTCGAACGCAACTCCCGCGGCGAGAGCGAGTTCCACGGCGGCGACGGGCCGCTGTGGTGCTCCGACATCCCGGTGAAGCACGAGCTGATGGAAGCGATCATCCGCGGCGCCGGCGAGCTCGGCATCCCGCGCAACGACAACTTCAACGCGGGCAACCAGGAGGGCGTGGGCTACTACCAGCTCTTCACCAAGAACGGCTGGCGCTGCTCGTCCGCCGAGGCGTACCTGAAGCCGGCGCGGGGCCGCAGGAACCTCACCGTCGAGGTGAACGCGCACACCACGCGCATCACCTTCGACGGCATCCGTGCAAACGGCGTGAAGTACCTCCAGGACGGCGTCGAGCGCGAGGCGCGTGCGGCGAAGGAGGTCATCCTCTCCGCCGGCGCGCTGCAGTCGCCGCAGATCCTGCAGCTGTCGGGCGTGGGACCGGCGGCGTTCCTGCAGGAGATGGGCGTGCCTGTGGTGGAGAACCTGCCCGGCGTCGGCGAGAACCTGCAGGACCACCTGCAGCTGCGCCTGATGTACCGGGTGAAGAAGCGCATCACCACCAACGACGACCTCGCCAGCGCGTGGCGCAAGATGAAGATCGGGCTGCAGTGGATCGCCACGCGCAGCGGGCCGCTCGCCATCGGCATCAACCAGGGCGGCCTCTTCACGCGCGTGCTGCCCGAGTCGAAGCGCCCGGACGTGCAGTTCCACTTCGCCACGCTCTCGGCCGACCTCGCGGGCGCACAGCCGCATCCGTGGCCGGGCTGCACCTTCTCGGTGTGCCAGCTGCATCCGTCGAGCCGCGGCCGCGTGCGCATCAAGTCGCGCGATCCGCGCGAGGCGCCCTCGATGCAGCCGAACTATCTCTCCACGGACCTCGACCGGCGCTGCGCCGTCGCCGGCGCCCGGTTCGCGCGGAAGCTCGCCCAGACGAAGGCGCTGGAGCCGTACATCGAGTCGGAGTATCGGCCGGGCCCGGACGCGGGCTCCGACGACGCGCTGCTCGAGTTCGCGAAGAACCACGGCGCGACCATCTTCCACCCGTCCGGCACGTGCAAGATGGGCAGCGACCCCATGGCGGTCGTGGACGATCGGCTGCGTGTCCACGGGCTCGTCGGCCTGAGGGTGGTGGACTGCTCCATCATGCCGACCGTGACTTCCGGCAACACCCACGCACCGGCGGTGATGATCGCGGAGAAGGCGGCCGACATGGTGCTCGAGGAAGCGGACCGGCATTAGTCCCTGCGCGCGCGGCCAGGCGCCGCGCCGCGCGCTTGCACGCCGGCCGCCGCGGGCACTACCCTACGGTCACGACAAGAACACCCGGAGCCGCCATGGCCACCAACCCCTACGCCGCACCCCAGGCCCGCGTTCACGATGCCGGCCCCGTCGTCGCCGCGGATGGCAACTTCGTTCCCGAGGGACAGTCGCTCTCGGCCGGACAGGGGTGGCAGTGGCTGCAGGACGGCTGGGCGCTGTTCCGCGCGCAGCCCGGGATGTGGATCGGCATCACCATCGCCCTCTTCGTCTTCTACGTGATCGTCGGGCTCATTCCCTGGATCGGGCAGCTCGCCGCCACGCTCCTCACGCCGGTGATCGCCGGCGGCCTGCTGCTCGGGCTGAAGTCGCTGGACGAGGGCGGCGAACTCACCTTCGGCCACCTCGTCGAAGGCTTCCGGATCCCGCAGACCGGGCGGCTGGTCATGATCGGCGTCGCGAGCCTCGTCGCGACCATCGCGATCGTGCTCGTCGTCATGGTGATCGCCGGCGCGGGCTGGGGACTCTCGATGATGGGCGGCGGCCAGGGCGGGATGGCGGGCCCCGGGCTCCTCATGGGGGTGGTGGCCGCGCTCGTCGCGCTCGCCATCTCGGTGCCGCTGTACATGGCGCTGTGGTTCGCGCCGGCGCTGGTCACGTTCCACGACTACGCGCCCGTGCAGGCGCTGAAGACGAGCTTCTTCGCGTGCCTGAGGAACATCGTGCCGTTCCTCGTGTACGGCATCGTGGCGATGCTGCTCGCGATGGTCGCGCTGATTCCCTTCGGCCTCGGCCTGCTGGTGCTGATGCCGGTGATCATCGCCTCGGTGTACACCGCGTATCGCGACGTCTTCTTCGCGCGGTAGCCGCCCCGGGCAGTGCTCGACACCGCGCGCCGCGTCCCCACTCCCGAAGGCATCGAGCTCACGCTGCGGCTGGCCGGGCCGGTGCCCCGGGCGTACGCCTGGCTCATCGACTTCCTGCTGCGCGCGGCCTTCCTCTGGCTGCTGCTCATCGCCGCGACGCCGTTCGCCAACCTCGGGATGGCGGTGTTCCTGCTCGCGTACTTCTTCCTCGAGTGGCTGTTCCCCGCCTGGTGCGAAGTGCGCTGGAACGGCGCCACGCCGGGCAAGAAGGCGCTCGGGCTGGTGGTGCTGCACGACGACGGCACGCCGGTGCGCTGGCCCGCCGCGCTCACGCGCAACCTGCTGCGCGTCGTCGACTTCCTGCCGGCCTTCTACGCCATCGGCCTGCTCGCCACCGTGATGAACCGCGACTTCAAGCGCCTCGGCGACCTCGCCGCCGGCACCGTCGTGGTCTATCGGGAGCGGGCGGCGAAGGGCTTCGCGGTCCCGGCCGCGGCGCCGCTCGCGCCGGCGATCGCGCTCTCGGCGGCCGAGCAGCGTGCGATCCTCGACTTCGCCGAGCGCGCCCCCGGGCTGACCGACGAGCGGCAGGCGGAGCTCGCCGCGCTCGCCGCACCGGTGGCCGGCGCCACCACCGGCGCGGCGGAGCGGCTGCTGCGCATCGCGAACTTCCTGCTGGGAAGGCACTAGCGGCATGATGGGCCAGGCGACCTTCGAGGCGCGCCACGCGGCCGCGTGGCAGGCCTTCGAGTCCTGGCTCGCCGCGCGCGAGCGACTGCGCCGGGCGCGGCGCGGCGAGACGCCGGTGGCGGCGCTGCCCGACGACGAGGTTCCCGCCGCCTACCGCGCGCTGTGCCAGCACCTCGCGCTCGCGCGCGACCGGCAGTACAGCCCCGACCTCGTCGACCGCCTCAACCAGCTCGTGCTGCGCGGCCACCATGCGCTGTACGGCGCCCGCGGCAGCAGCGGCGCCGAGGCGATCGATTTCTTCTTGCGCGGCTTCCCGCGCCTGGTGCGCGACGAGTGGCGCCTGGTGCTCGCCGCGTGCCTGCTGTTCTTCGCGCCGATGGTGCTGGTCTTCGTCGGGCTGCAGGCCTATCCCGACGCGGTGTACTACCTGCTCGATCCGCGCCAGATCACCCAGATGGAGGCCATGTACGACCCGGCCAACCGGCGCATCGGCATGCGCGACGCCGACGACAACGTCGCCATGTTCGCCTTCTACATCTGGAACAACGTGAAGATCGGTTTCCAGACGTTCGCCAGCGGACTCGCGTTCGGCCTCGGCACGGTGTTCTTCCTGGTGTTCAACGCGCTCAACATCGGCGCGGTGGCCGCCCACCTCACCAACGTCGGCTCGGGCGAGCCGTTCTGGTCCTTCGTGTCGGGCCACAGCGCGATGGAGCTCGTCGCCATCGCGCTCTCCGGGGCCGCCGGCCTGCGCCTCGGTGCCGCGGTCATCGCCCCCGGGCGCCGCAGCCGCAAGGCTGCGCTGGTGGACGCCGCGCGCATCGCCGTGCGCCTGATGATGGGCGCCGCGGCGATGTTCGTCGTGGCCGCGTTCATCGAGGGCTTCTGGTCGCCGCAGCGCGTGGTGCCGACGACGGTCAAGTACGGCGTCGGCCTCGCGCTATGGGCCCTGGTGATCGGCTATCTCGTGCTCGGGGGGCGCAGCGGTGCGCGTTGAGTCGCTGCGCGTCCAGCTGCGGCCGCGCAGCGGCTGGGAGGCGGCCGACCTCGGGTTCGTCATGGCGCGCGAGTGGTGGAAGCCGCTGTGGGCCGCCTGGCTGGCCGCGTACCTGCCCCTCGCGCTCGCCCTCACGTTCGCCTTCGCCGCGCATCCGGTCTACGCCACGCTGATCCTGTGGTGGCTGAAGCCCGCGTTCGACCGCGCCGCCCTGCACGTGCTGGCGCGCGCGGTGTTCGGCGAGACGCCGACGGTGCGCAGCGCGCTCACCAGCCGCGACCTGCTCCGCCCGGGTCTCCTCCGCGCGCTCACGCTCGGGCGCTTCTCGCTGGCACGGAGCTTCCTGCTGCCGGTCGCGCAGCTCGAGCAGCTTTCCGGCCGCGCGGCGCGCGAGCGACGCGCGGCGCTCTCGCGCCGGGAGCGCGGCTTCGCAGTGGGGCTCACCGTCGCCTGTGCGTGGTTCGAGCTCGTCATCCTGCTCGGCATCGGCCTGCTCGCCGACCTGCTCACTCCCGCGGCGGGCACGGTGGCGCCCGAGCTCGGCGCGTGGCTCGCCGGCGGCGTGGACGACACGCCGGGCCGCTGGTCGACGGCCGACGCCCTCGCGTACATCGTCGCGGTGTGCGTCGTCGAGCCGCTGTACGTGGCCGGCGGATTCGCGGTGTATCTCAACCGCCGCACGCTGCTCGAAGGCTGGGACATCGAGGTGGCGCTGCGCCGCCTCGCACAGCGCGTGGCCGCCACGTCGCGCCGCGCGGCGATGGTCGCCGTCGGCGCGCTCGCGCTCGCCGTCGGGGTCCTGCCCGATGCGGATGCCGCCGAGGAGACGCCGCAGCAGGCGGTGCGCGAGGTGCTGCGCTCGCCCGACTTCGCCCAGTATCGCGACACGACGGAGTGGCAGTACCGCGGCAAGCGCGAGGCGCGTCCGCCGCAGCCGCAGCGGGACACCTCCGGCTTCGAGAGCTTCCTGCAGTTCGTCGCCGAGGTGATCCAGCGGCTCGGCTGGGTGCTGGCCGGGATCGCCGTCGTGGCGGCGCTGTACCTCGCGTGGCGTTACGCGCGGCGCTACGTCCCCCCGCGGACGGACGAGACCTACCGGCCGCCCGACACGCTCTTCGGCCTCGCCGTGGCGCCCGAGACGCTGCCCGACGACATCGCCGCAGCGGCCACCGCGGCGGCGCGCGCGGGGCGCCTGCGCGAGGCGCTGTCGCTGCTCTATCGCGGCGCGCTCTCCGCCCTCGTGCATCGCCACGACGTGCGGCTCGAGCCGGGCGATACCGAAGGCGACTGCGTGCGCCTTGCCGGCGCCGCGCTCGAGCGTCCTGCGGCCGGCTACTTCGCCGGGCTCGTCGGCGCCTGGCAGCACGCCGCGTACGCCGGCCGCGATCCGGACCTCGCCCGCGTCGAAGCGCTCGCCGAGGAGTGGCGGCGCCATTTCGGCCCCGCGCCGGCATGACGCGGCGCCTCGCCCTCGCCGTGGTGCTGCTCGCCGCGCTGGGCGGCGCGCTCATCTGGTTCCTCTCCAACTACGACCGCGTGCCGGTGCGGCAATGGACCGGCTACACGGGCGAGGCGCGGCGGCACCCGTACCTCGCGCTGGAGCGGCTGGTGCAGCGCCTCGGGGGCAGCGCGCGGGAGCTGCGCAGCGTCGGACAGCTCGGCGAGCTGCCTCCCGGCGGCGTGCTGATGCTGCCCGGCCGCCGCGACGGTCTCACCGATTCCGACCGGCGCCGCCTGCTCGCATGGGTGCAGCGGGGCGGTCATCTCGTCGTCGAGGCCGAGCCCTACGGCGCCGCCGATCCCCTGCTCGCGACGGTCGGCGTAGCGCGCCTGCGCAACGCCTCGAAGCCCGCCGGGGGCAAGCCGATGATCCCGGGCTTCACCTGGCCCGGCGATACCCGGCCGATCCGCGCCACGCTGCATCCCTTCCCGCCGCTCGCGCATCCGCAGGCGAGCACGTCGCTCGCGTGGGAGGGTCAGAACGTCCTGGTCGTCGTGCCGTGGGGGAAGGGGCGCGTCACCGCGGTCTCGTCGCTCACGTTCCTGCGCAACAACGCGATCGGCACCGCCGAGAACGCGACCTTCGCCTGGCGCATGCTCGACGCGCAGGGCGCGCAGGTGGCGATCTTCAACCGGCCGCAGAAGCTCTCGCTCGCGCGCTGGCTGCTCCTCAACGCGTGGCCCGCACTCGCCGGCGCCGCGCTGCTCCTGGCGCTGTGGCTCGCCCGGATCGTGCCGCGTTTCGGCCCGGTGACGCCCGACGCCCCGCCCACGCGCCGCCGCCTGCTCGATCACCTGCTGGCCGTCGGCCGCTTCCACTGGCAGAGGCGCCGCGCCGGCCATCTGCTGGAGGCCGCGCGCGACGCGGCGCTGCGCCGGCTCACGCGGCTGCGACCGGACTTCGCCGCCGCCGCGCCACGCGAGCGCGAGCAGTACCTGGTCGAGACCTTCGCGCTCGATCCGGCCGACGCGCGCCTCGTCGTCGCCGGCGGCGCGGCGCCGCGGAGCCAGGCGGACCTCGTGCGCATCATCGCCCTCTTCCAGACGCTGCAGGAACGCGCCGCGGCACGAACGACCTGAAAACCACGGAGAAGAACATGGAACCACGCAGCGCCATCACGCCGGAGAACCTCGCGCAGGCGAACAAGATCGTGAATGCGATGCGCGCGGAGATCGGCAAGGCGATGGTCGGGCAGGACGACGTCGTGGAGCAGACCGTCGCCGCGCTCCTCGCGGCCGGCCACGTGCTGATCGAGGGCGTGCCCGGCCTCGGCAAGACGCTGCTGGTGCGCGCGCTCGCGCGCACGTTCGACGGCAGCTTCGGACGCATCCAGTTCACGCCCGACCTGATGCCCGCGGACGTCACCGGCCACACGCTGTACGACCCCTCCACCGCGCAGTTCACCACCCGGCGCGGGCCGGTGTTCACCAACCTGTTGCTCGCCGACGAGATCAACCGCGCGCCGGCCAAGACGCAGGCGGCGCTCCTTGAAGTGATGCAGGAAGGCCAGGTGACCATCGAGGGCACCGCGCACCCGCTCGGCGCGCCGTTCATGGTGCTCGCGACGCAGAACCCGATCGAGCAGGAAGGCACCTACGCGCTGCCCGAGGCGCAGCTCGACCGCTTCCTGCTCAAGGTGCGCATCGACTACCCGAGCGCGGAAGAGGAAGGTGCGATGGTCCGCCGCGTGACGCAGGGCCAGGTGGGCGACCGGCTCAACGTCGAGGCGGTGCAGCCGCTGGTGAAGCCGCAGACGGTGACCACGCTGCAGGCGATCGTCGCCGCGGTCGCCGTGGACGACGCGGTGCTCGACTATGCGGTGCGCATCGTCCGCGCGACGCGCCAGTGGCCCGGCGTCGCGGCCGGCACCGGCCCGCGCGGCGGCATCGCGCTGGTGCGCGTCGCCCGTGCGTCCGCGCTCATGGCCGGTCGCGACTTCGTCACGCCCGACGACGTGAAGCGCATGGCGCTGCCCTGCCTGCGCCATCGGGTGACGCCCGCGCCGGAGCTGGAGATCGAGGGCCACGGCGCCGATGCGATCCTGCGCGCGCTGCTGGAGAAGGTGGAGGCGCCGCGCCTCTGAAGGCGCCGCGACCGAACGCACGAAGGGACAGGACGAGGGCGCCAAGGGTGGTTCCGACCGCACGTCTGTTGTGGCTGGCCGGCCTGCTGACCGCAGCGGGGATCGGCGTCACCGTGTATCGGGACGCGCAGCCGCTGTGGCCGTTCCTCGCCGCCGTGGTGGTGGGCGCGGCGCTCGTCGACGCACTGCTCGTTCGGCGCCTCCCACCGCCCGCCGTCCGGCGGACGCTGCCCGGCTCGCTGCCGCTGGGCGTGCGCCACGAGGTGGTGCTGCACATCGAGAACGCGGGGGACGCCGTGCTTACGGTCGACGTGTTCGACCATCACCCGCCGCACGTCGCCGTCGAAGGCCTGCCGCTGCGCACCGCGGTGCCCGCTCGCGGCTACGCGGAAGTGCGCTACGCGGTGACGCCGGTGGAGCGCGGCGAGGCCGCCTTCGGCCGCACGTCACTGCGCCTCGACGCCCCGCTCGGGCTGTGGCAGCGCCGCCTCGCGGCCGGCGCGCCGCAGTCGGTGCGCGTGTATCCGAACTTCGCCGCGCTCACGCGCTTCGCGCTCCTCGCCGTCGACCACCGCCTCTCGCAGATCGGCGTGCTGCAGCGGCGGCGGCGCGGCGAGGGCCTCGACTTCCACCAGCTGCGCGAGTACCGCGAAGGCGACGTGCAGCGCCAGATCGACTGGAAGGCCACCGCGCGCTCGGGCAAGCTCGTCTCGCGCGAGTACCAGGACGAGCGCGACCAGACCCTCCTGCTGCTGGTCGACTGCGGCCGGCGCATGGGCGCGAAGGACGGCGCGCTGTCGCACTTCGATCACGTGCTCAACGCGGCGCTGCTGCTCGGGTACGTCGCGCTGCGCCAGGGCGATGCGGTGGGGCTGCTCACGATGAGCGGTCCGCAGCGCTGGCTCGCGCCGCGCAAGTCCGGCGCGGCGGTGAACCTGCTGCTCAACCACCTGTACGACCTGCAGCCCTCCGGGGCCACCACCGACTACCATGCGGCGGCAACGGAGGTGGTGAAGCGCATGCGCAAGCGCGCGCTGGTGGTGGTGCTCTCGAACATGCGCGACGAGGACGACGACACGCTCGCGCCCGCACTCGCGCTGCTGCAGTCGCGGCACCTCGTGCTGTTCGCGAGCCTGCGCGAGGCGATTCTCTCCCGCGCCCTCACGGCGCGCGTGGACAGCTTCGACCGCGCCGTCACGCACGCCGCGACCGCGGACTACCTCGCGCGGCGCGAGCTCGCCTTCCGGCGCATCGAGCGCGGCGGGGCGGTGGCGGTGGACGTGGAGCCGGACGAGTTGCCGGTCGCGCTGGTGAACCGGTATCTCGATATCAAGCGGGCGGGACGGCTTTAGCCGGACCGCGCATGCTTGGGGGATCATCAAGGGGGCATCGCCCCCTTGATCCATCGATCAAGCGGGCGGGACGGCTTTAGCCGGACCGCGCATGCGTGGGGGATCATCAAGGGGGCATCGCCCCCTGATCCATCGATCAAGCGGGCGGGGCGGCCGTAGCGGGACGCGGCGGTACACTTCCAGCTGAACCGAATCAGGGAGGAGACGAGCCGATGCAGCTCGACATACGCCGCACCTATACCTTCGTCGAGGAGCGTCGCGCCGAAGCCGGCCGCCGCGCCGATCCGCCGCTGCGCAAGGTCGCCGCGGTCGCGGTGATCGGCAATCCGTATGCCGGCCGCTACGTCGAGGATCTCTCGCCGATGGTCGACGCGAGCGCGGAGCTCGGCCGCATCCTCGCCGAGATGGCCGTCGGCGCGCTCGGGCCGTACCGGCCGCAGAGCTTCGGCAAGGCGGGCCTCGTCGGCACGCAGGGCGAGCAGGAGCACGCCAATGCGCTGCTCACCACGACCTTCGCCGAACCGATGCGCGCCGTCGCCGGGGGCGGCAAGGCGTGGATCTCCTCGATGACGAAGGTGGCCGTGCCGGGCCAGCCGATCGACATTCCGCTCAACGCCAAGGACGCGCTGTACGTGCGCTCGCACTACGACGGCATGACGCTCACGCTGCACGACGCGCCGCTGGCCGACGAGATCGCGATCATCTGCTGCTTCGCCAGCCGCGGCCGGATCAATGCACGCGTCGGGGGGCTGCGGCTCGAGGACGCCCGGGGGGAGGACGGCCTGCGATGAAAACCGCCATCGTCAATCTCGGCACCATCGTCACCGGCGACTGGCGCAATCCGCGTACGGCAGGCGACAGCATCGTGATGCACGACGGGCTGATCGTTTCGGTGGGGACGGTGAGCGCGGACGCGGTGAGCGCGTGCGACGTCGTGATCGACGCCGACGGCGCCACGGCCATCCCCGGGCTCATCGACTCGCAGGTGCACAACACGTTCGGCGACTACACGCCGCGCCAGAAGACGGTCGGCTTCCTCGAGAGCTACGTCCACGGCGGCGTCACCACCGCGATCAGCGCGTCCGAGGTCCACGTACCCGGACGGCCGAAGGATCCGGAAGGCGTGAAGGCGCTCGCCGTGGCGGCGATGAAGTGCTTCGAGCACTACCGGCCGGGCGGCATGCGCGTGTGGGCGGGCTCCATCATCCTCGAGCCGGGGCTCGTCGAAGCGGACTTCGCCGAGATCGCGGCGAAGGGCGTGTGGCTGGCGAAGGCGGGCTTCGGCGCCGTGAAGACGCCCTACGACTACGGCCCGATGATCGCCTGGGCGAAGCGGCACGGCATGGTGACCATGGTGCACACCGGCGGCTCGTCGATTCCCGGCTCCTCGGGCATCTGGGCGGATCACCTGATCGCCATCCAGCCCGACGTCTCCTTCCACGTCAACGGCGGTCCGGTGGCGATGCCCGACGAGGACTTCCCGCGCATCGTGCACGAGAGCGACATCGCGCTGCAGGTGTGCACCGCGGGGAACCTGCGCACCACCCTGCTCCTCGGCGACATGGTGCGCGCGGCCGACTGCTTCGACCGCTTCCTGATCGCCACCGACACCCCGACCGGGAGCGGCATCATGCCGCTGGGCATGCAGTACACCATCACCCATCTCGCCAGCCTCACCGACATGCCCGTGGAGTGGGCGATCGCGGCGGCGACGGGCAACAATGCGCGCATCTATCGGCGCAACTGCGGCTTCCTCGCGCCCGGCAAGGACGCGGACGTGGTGATCCTCGACGCGTGCGTGGGCGGCTCGAAGAAGGAGGCGCTGGACAGCCTGCGCAACGGCGACATCGCCGCGGTCGGTGCGGTGATCACCGACGGCGTGCCGCGGTTCGTCGGGCGCAGTCGCAACACCCCGGCGCCGAATCGCCGCATCCGCGTCGCCGAGTGCCGGCTGCCGATGGACTTCTCCGGGGCGGCGCATTGAGGCGGAGCGCGATGCTCACCAGGAGACGCAGATGAGCGGCCCCATACCGCGTGCCTGCGTGATGGGCCACCCGGTCGCGCACTCCCGCTCGCCGTTGATCCACGGGTACTGGCTCCGCGAGCTCCGCCTCGCCGGCAGCTACGGCCTGATGGACCTCACGCCGGAGGCCTTTCCCGGCTTTCTCACGGCGCTGGCGGCGCACGGCTACGCGGGGGGCAACGTCACCGTGCCGCACAAGGAGGCGGCCTACCGGCTGGTGACCCGTCGCGATGCCGCCGCCGAGGCGGTGGCGGCGGTCAACACCGTCTGGCTCGAGGACGGCCGGCTCGTCGGCGGCAACTCCGACGTGCACGGCTTCCTCGCGAACCTCGACGAGTGCGCGCCTGGCTGGGATGCGAACCGCGGCGTCGCGGTGATCCTGGGCGGCGGCGGTGCGGCGCGCGGCGCGGCATACGGGCTGCTGCAGCGGGGCATGCAGGTCGCACTCGTCAACCGGACGGTCGCGCGCGCCGCCGACATCGCCGCGCACTTCGGCAGCGGTGCGTCGGCCCACGGCTGGGAGGCGCTCGGCGCGCTGCTCCCGCGCGCCGACCTGCTGGTGAACTGCACCGCGCTCGGCATGGCGGGCAAGCCGCCGCTCGACGTGGACCTCGCGCCGCTCGCGCCCGGCGCGGTGGTGTACGACATCGTGTACGTGCCGCTCGAGACCGGGCTGCTGGCGCAGGCACGCCGGCGCGGCCACCGGGTGGTGGACGGCCTGGGCATGCTCCTGCACCAGGCGGGCTACGGCTTCCGCAAGTGGTTCGGCGGGGAGCCGCGGGTCACGCGCGAGCTCCGCGCGCTGGTCGAGGCCGACCTCACCGCCAAAGCGGCATAGCCGGCCGGCAGACCTTCAGAACCGCGCAGTGACGTTGAAGCCGACCAGCGGCGCGAGATCGAAGTCTTCCTTGCGCAGCTCGTTGCCCGACGGATCCTCGACCGTCAGCTGGCCGCCGGCCACGACCCCCGCGTAGAGATTCAGCGTATACGTCTTGGCGAACGTGTTGGACGCGCGGAGGAACACCGGCACGCCCGCGAACTCGCCCACGCCGTTCGGCGTGGGCCCGCCCTCGCTGAGGCGGAAGCGCACCTTGCGGTAGGTCGCCCCGACGCCGAGTGTCCAGCCGTTCTTGAAGAGGTAGTCCAGCTCGAGACCCGCGGGCCCCGTCGGCCCGGCCGCCAGCGGATTCCGGAGCAGCCAGCGCTCGCCGAAGCGCCAGTTGACGATCGGGAACGGGATCACCGCGGTCTCCTCGATCCGGTCGAAGGCGCCGATGCCGAGGCCCAGCACGTTGCCATTGGCGTAGCGCTTCACCGCGGAGAAGTTCGCGCCCCACGCGAGCGCGTCGCTCGAGTCCGCGCCGTTCTCCTTGAACCAGTCGAACGACGGCGCCACGCCGAGCACCCAGCCGTCGCGCAACCCGTACGTCAGCGGCACGCTGAAGCCGTAGCGCTGCACGATGCCCCACGGCGCCACGCCGCCGAACGCGACCGGATTGTCGAAGGAGTAGTCGGTGTAGTCGTAGTTGAGCACGATCCCCGCGCTCGTCCCGCCGCCGAAGTTGCGCGTCGTCCCGGCGCGGAGGAGCACGCCGGAGACGTCCACGTCCCCGCCGCTGTCGAGGTCGGCCGTTTCGAACACCGGCGAGACCGAAACGAACGACTGCCAGGGGGCCTGCTGCCCCTGGGCGGCGGCCGGAAGCGAGAAGGCGAGGCTGGTCGCCGCCAGCGCGGCCGCGGCGAGCGGACGGAGATCGGGCATGGGCTTGTCCTTGGGGTTCTGGGCCACGCGCCGGAGAATACCCGAGGCGGGCTGCGCAGTCTCGTCCCGTTCCGAAGGATGCATGAGGCGCTGCGCCGGTGTGCTAATGTCGCCGCCCACCCGACATGACTGCTCCCCACGCTTCGCGCCGCGCGGCCTCGCGCGCCCCGCGTACCGCCGGCGACCGCCTGCCCCGCTACCTGCAGGTGGCCGCCCTCCTTCGTGCGCGGATCCGCGACGGCCACTGGAAGCTCGGCGAACGCATCGCGACCGTCGCCGAGTTGCAGGAGGAGTTGCAGGTCGCGCGCGTCACGGTGCGACAGGCGATCGAGCTGCTGACCCAGGAAGGGCTGCTGCGCTCGCACCAGGGCAAGGGCACCTTCGTGACCCGCGAGGTGACCACCGATCGCTGGCTGCGTCTCGCCGCCGACTGGGATGGCCTGATCGCCCCGATCCGCGGCAACGTGCCGCAGGCGCTGCGCGTGAAGGACGCGCCTGCGCCGCGGATCGAGGCGGCCGACGGCACGCCGGCCGCCGCATACCACTACCTGCGCTCCGTGCAGCGCCGCGGGCGCGAGCCGTTCGCGCTGGCGAGCGTGCACGTGGCACAGGACGTCTACGCACGCGCGCCGAAGCGCTACGAGACGGAGGTGGCGCTCGTCGTGCTGCTCGAGCGCGAGGCGGCGCGCATCGGCCGGGCACGCATGAGCTTCTCGGCGGGCGCGGCGGGGCTCGACGCGTCGAGGCACCTCGCCGTGCCGATCGACGCCCCGATCGTCGAAGCGCGCTGCGTGGTGACCGATGCGGAGGGCGTCGTGCTCTACGTGGGCGAGTTCGTGTATCCGGCGGGCGTGGTGCAGTTCGACGTGGAGCTGGCGGGGCCGGTCAAGTAGGACCGGCGCGGGCTAGGCCGTCGCCGCGCGGGCCGCCTCCCCCTCCGCCTGCTCCGCCGCGATCATCCGCTCCACCACGCGACGCAGGCGCATGGTCCCGCCGTCGATGGCGATCTTCACGCGCTCCTGCACGAAGGGCGCGCGCTCCGACTCCTGGATCGCCTCGAGGATCTCCTTGTCCTCGTTGAACGTCATTACCACCTGCTCGACCATGTCGCGATTCACGGCCTCGTCGCCGACGCCGAAGTTGCGCAGGATGAACCAGAAGTAGTGGGTCGCTTCCTCGGTCTCCGGCGTCATGAAGTGCGCCGAGAACACGCGCACGTTGGCGTCGCGGCCCTCTTCGGTGCGCGGCATCCCGGGCGGGCCGGCGCCGAAGTCCACGACCGCGACGTGCGGCGGATAGCACCAGTAGTACTGCCAGCGGTCGACGTGACCCGGCCACTTGCCGTAGCGCTGCAGGATCGGCGAGGCCGGCGAATCGGGCGTCCAGCGGGTCACCAGCAGCGTGTCGCCGATCTGCTTCGACTCGATCGGGATGTCCACCATCGCCGGGCTGCCGAGCGTGCGCTTGTGCGCGAACGCCACGTGCTGCGGGTCGACGAGGTTCTCGCACAGGAGCTGGTAGTTGGCCTTCACGTAGGTCAGCGGGCCGGGGAACCATGCCCACTTCGCGCCCGGCGCCTGCGCCATCTGCCACTGCGGCAGCTGGTCGAAGAGCTTCGCGCGATCCGCCTTCGCCGGATCGCCCGGCCAGACCCACACCATGCCCATGTGCTCGACGGCGGGATAGCGGCGCACGTGCGCGGCATCCGGAATGACCGTCTGGCCGGGAATGCGGACGCAGCGGCCCTGCGGATCGAAGGTCAGCCCGTGATAGCCGCACTCGATGAGGTCGCCGCGGCGCTCGCCCTTGGAGAGCGGCAGCAGGCGATGCGGGCAGCGGTCGAGCAGCGCGACCGGCTCCCCGGCGGCGGTTCGATAGAGCACGAGCGGCTCGCCGAGAATGGTGCGGGCGAGCAGCTTGCACCCCGACTCGGCGGTGCCGACCTCGTTCGCCCAGGCGGCGACGTACCATTGATTGCGCAGGAAGGCCATCCGCTTCTCCTTCAGTGCAGGTAGCTGCCGCCGTCCACGACCAGCGTCTGGCCGGTGACGAAGCCGCAGTCGGGGCCGGCGAAGAACACGGCCGCGCCCACCAGGTCGGAGGGATACATGTCGCGCGCGAGCGCACGGCCCGCGACCGATGGCGCCCCGGCGCCGTCGATGAGCGCCTGGTTGCCCATCACGCCTTCGGACAGCGTGAAGCCCGGCGCGATGCTGTTCACCAGGATGCGGCGCGGCCCGAGCTCGCGCGCGAGCGAGCGCGTCATCGAGACCACCGCGCCCTTGCTGGCCACGTAGTGAAGGTACAGCGTGTTGCCCTTGAACGCGACGCCCGACGAAATGGTGATGATGCGCGCGGCGTCGGAACGGCTGAGCGCCGGCAGGCAGGCCTTCACGCTCAGGAAGACGCCAAGGGTGTTCACGTCCATCACGCCGCGCCACTCGTCGGCGGTGAGCTGCTCGAACGGCTTGGGCTTCAAGGTCGAGAAGATCGCCGCGTTGGCGACCAGCACGTCGATGCCGCCGAAGCGCGCCTCGGCGGCCGCCGCCATGCGCGCCATGTCGGCTTCGCTGGTCACGTCGGCAGTGACGCCGAGTGCCCGCTGCCCGGCCTGCTCGAGCGCCGCGGCGGCGTCCTCGGCGCCGCGGCGATCGGCGATGACGACGTTCGCGCCTTCGCGCGCGAGCCCCTCTGCGATGGCGCGCCCGATGCCGGAGGCGCCACCGGTCACGATCGCGGTGCGGTGGGCGAGCTTCATGCGGCGAGCGCCTCCACCGCGGCCTTGAACGGCGCGGCGGGCATCGACGCGGCCCCGCGACCGAGCAGGCCGCGTCCGCGGGGGCACGTCATGCCGGTCGAGAGGATCAGCGGGTCGCCGGTCGCCGCCACCGCCGCGGCATCGACGCCGATCGGCACGTCCAGCACCGGGTGCATGCCGACCAGCACGCGCCGGGCGCGCGCGTCGTCGTCCGCGGGCAGCCACTGTGCGAGCGCGGCGCGCAGGCTGGGCGAATGGCGCAGCGCCTGACCGCCGAGACCGAAGGCGTCGATCACCCCGCTGTCGCCGGTGGCCGGCGGATGCTCCGCGTCCGCGGGCGCGCCCTTCATGAACGGGCCGCGCACCGGGGCGCTCGGCGTCGTGAACCAGCGGCCGGGAAGCCCCGCGATCTGCAGGCCGGTCTCGATGCCGTTGGCGCACAGGCGAGTGACGATCGTGCAGCCCGGCTCGCCCTCCGCGGTGAGCATCATCAGCTGGCAGGCCGGCATCCACAGGTTGAGGAAGTACGTGGGCGTCTCCAGCACCATCGCCAGCGCCGCCTGCGTGTCCGGAGCATCGACCTTGCGCGTGGAGAGCGCCGCGTGCAGCACGGTGGTGGCGCTGGAGAGACGGTTGTGCAGGTCGTCGCCTTCGCGCAGTGCGAGCCGCGCGATGGCGAGGAGGTCGACCGGCTCGTTGAGCAGCTTCGCGAAGCCCGGCGCGAACGTGGTCTCGCGCAGGCGCAGGCGGTCGATCACCGCGGCGTCGCGGGCGCCGAAGCGCTGCTGCGGCCCGAGGCCCGTGCCGAGAAACGCGTGGTAGCGGCGCGCGCCGTCCGCGATCACCGCGAGCGTGGTGCGCGGCGAGACCATCGCCGCGAGCGGGATGGCGACGTTGCGCGTCCACGACGGCTCGAGGCGCACGCGGCCGTCGGCGACCATGCGCTCGGCCTCGGCGACGTCGCTCGCCCAGCCCTCGTAAAGGATGGAGAGCACCGCCGAGTTGAGCATGGGCGGCGGCGGCCGGGTCGGGTCGGCGAGCGCGGGCCCCGCGTGCAGCAGGAGGCGGCCTTCCAGGCCGAGCGCCTCCTGCGCCGGTGCGACGGCGCGCCAGACGGGGCGGCTCGCCGCGATTCTCAGGAAGGCGCGATGGTTCGCGTCGCTCATGCTGCGGTCTCCGGGCGTGGGATGCAGTCGCGGTGGATCCCCGCAACTTGTCCTAAAGATAGGACCACACGGCCCGGGCGCGGTCAAGTGCCGCGCGCCCCTGCGGGCGCCGCGCTACTTCGCGCGGCTCAGCGTGGCGGCGATGGCGCCGTCCGCGGTGCGCAGCTCGAGGCGATCGGCCTCGAAGCGCGCCGTCGCCGCCGTCTCCAGGGCCTTCAGGAAGGCGGCCTCCTGCTCCATCACGCCCTTCGGCTCGGCGCAGAACTTGCGCGTCGCGCGCGCGGGACCGAGGGTGACCCGGTTCGCCTGCTGGGTGTACGTGCCGTTGAACGCGTTGCAGCCCGCCGAGCCGCCGTAGCGCCCGTCGGTGCCGAACTGCAGCGTGAGCTGCGTGCCGTTGAGCGTGCTGACCACCGCCTGGCGGCCGTTGTTGTGGCCGGTGGCGATCCACGAGGTGCCGGCCAGCGACTGCGACTGCGCGGTGAACGAGGCGAGCACGGCGCCGTCCGCGCCGAGCAGCTCCAGCCGGTTTCCGTCCACCCGGTATCCGCGCACGGCCTTCAGCGCGCCCATGAACGCCTCCGCCTGCTTCATGGTCTCGGGCGGACAGGCCATCATCGTCATGCCACCGCGCTCGCCGAACTGCAGCGCGGCGCCGCTGCGGGTGTAGGGCGCGAAATAGCGGTTGCAGCCGTCGGAGCCGGCGACGCGCCCGCCCTCGAACTGCGCGGTGACCGGCGCACCGGCGAGCAGCGTCCGGCCCGGCAGGGAAGCGAGCACCCAGGCGGTGCCGTCGAGATCGGGAGCGTTGGCATTGGTGGTCATGGCGGCGCATCCGGCGAAGGCGAGGAGGACAACGGCGAGCGGCGCGGCGAGGAGTCTTGTCATTGTTCGTCATCGGGAGGTCGGAGCGCGCAAGCGTAGCGGCGGGCGATGACGGCGGCAATCGCGGGCCGCCGAGGGTCCGCGCCGCACTCGCTGTGCGATCCGGCGGGGGGTTCGCGGCGGCGTACGGTTCGGTGGTGTAATGCCGCATGCTCGCCGCCCTCACCACCCTGCTCGTCTATCAGCTCGTCGGCGAAGTGATCGCCCAGGTCTTCGGGCTGCCGATTCCCGGGCCGGTGATCGGCCTCGCGCTGCTGTTCGCCACCCTGGTGGTCCGTGGCGGCGCGAGCGAGGCGCTGCGCGGCACGGCGAACGGCCTGCTCGGCCACCTCTCGCTGCTCTTCGTCCCCGCCGGGGTCGGTGTCATGGTGCACTTCGCGCGGCTCGGGACCGAGTGGCCGGCGATCGCCGCGGCGCTCGTCGGCAGCACCGTGCTCACCATCGCCGCCACGGCGGTCACCATGCGCTGGCTGCTGCGGAGGAAGGCGCCATGACGGGACGCCTCGGCGACATCTGGGTCTATCTCTCCACCACCCCGCTGCTCGGGCTGACGATCACGCTGGTCGTGTACCAGGCGGCCTACTGGATCTACCGGCGCGCCGGGTTCCACCCGCTGCTCAACCCGGTGGCCCTGGCGATCGCCTTCCTCGTGGTCCTGCTCACCGCCACGGACACGCCCTACCAGACGTATTTCGACGGCGCGCAGTTCGTCCACTTCCTGCTCGGGCCGGCCACGGTCGCGCTCGCCGTGCCCCTGTACGCCCAACTGCCCCGGCTGAAGGCGATGTTCCTGCCGCTCGCGGTGTCCCTGGTGATCGGCTCGCTCGTGGCCATCGTGTCGGCCGTGGGCATCGCCTGGGCGCTGGGCGCGAGCCGCGAGACGATGCTGTCGCTCGCGCCGAAGTCGGTGACGACGCCGATCGCGATGGGCATCGCCGAGAAGCTGGGCGGCCTGCCCTCGCTCACCGCCGTGCTGGTGGTGACCACCGGGGTCGTGGGCGCCGTGAGCGCGAAGTACGTGCTCGACGCCCTGGCCATCGCCGATCACGCGGTGCGCGGCTTTTCGGTCGGCGTGGCGGCTCACGGCATCGGCACCGCGCGGGCCTTCCAGGTGAGCGAGGAGGCGGGTGCCTTCGCGGGCCTGGGCATGGGATTGAACGGACTCGCCACCGCGGCGCTGTTTCCGCTGCTCGTGTGGCTCGCGCTCTGACCGCCGCGCCAGTGTCTTGACGCAGCGCGGTTCTCGGGCCCGGCCGCAGAAAATCGCCGCGCACCGCTTGGCTCGCCCCGCCATTCGGGCAATACTGGGGGGCACGCCGCGCGCGGGCGGGGCCGACCAGCGAAGACACGAATCGTGCGGGGAAGGCGCCGGGGGACGCGCGGGCCGAACGGCGCGCCCGGCCCTCGCGCGCCACAGCCCGCACCTCGCCGATGGATCTCCGTCTCGCTCTCGGACGCTCGCTCGACGCCGCACGCAAGGCGCAGCGCATTCACGCCCTGCATCGCAAGATCGCGGGAATCGCCCGGCATCGTCGCGAGTTCCCGCATCATCTCGACTGGGACGCCGGCAAGGCGCGCGCGGCGCGGCGCTTCCTGCAGGCGCACGGCATGCGCTATTCGGGCACGCGGTGGCACGAGTGCTACTTCGGCGCGACCGGCCGGTTCGCCCCGCACTACGTTCCCGAGGACTATTTCTACCTCGAGCTGCTCCCCCGCCTCAATCCGCTGCGCTACATCCGCAAGTACGGCGACAAGAATTTCTACGCGTCCCTCGGGTTCCCCAATCTGCCGATCACGCTCGGGGGGATGGTCAACGGTCGTCCGGTCGACGCGGGGGCGCGCGCGCTGCCGCTCGAACGCCTCCTGGCCGGCGCAGCCGCCCTGCCCGAAGTGGTCGCCAAGCCCTCCCTCGGCCTGGAAAGCGGCGGCGGCGCGATGGTGACCATGTGCCCGCCCGCCGAGCTGCCCGAGCGTCTCGGCCGCTTCGCCGCGGCCGGGGTGCGCGACATCGTCATCCAGGCGCCGGTGGCGCAGCATCCCGCCCTCGCCGAGCTCAATCCGACGTCGGTCAACACCGTGCGCGTGATGACGCTGCGCCTCGAGGGTGAGGTCGAGCCCATCTCGTCGGTGCTGCGCATCGGACGCCGCGCCTCCCGCGTCGACAACGGCGGGATCGCGTGCGGCATCGCGGCGGACGGGACGCTCAAGCGCCACGCCTACCGCATCAAGACCTTCGAACGCTTCGAGGCCCACCCGGATCACGGCCTGCCGTTCCTCGGCAAGCGCGTGCCGGGCTACGCCCGCGTGCTGGACTTCTGCCGCGACGCCCATGCGCGTCGCATCCCCGACGTGGACCTCGTGTCCTGGGACATCGCGATCGATCCCTCGGAGCAGCCGGTGCTGATCGAATTCAACCTGGGCGACCAGGAGATCAATTTCCACCAGCTCGCCAACGGACCGCTGTTCGGCGAGCACACGGAGCGGGTGCTGGCGCTCGCGCGCGATTAGAATCGGCGCACCGCAAGGAGGACGCCATGGCCTGCTGCCATCACTATTTCAGCCACACCGAAGGGGGCGACTCCGCCTTCGCGATCGATGCGTCGCACCTCCTCTTCGGCCCCGGCGTGCTGCGCGAGGCGGGCGATCACGCGCGCAGTCTCGGCATGCGGCGCCTCGCGCTCTTCACCGACCAGGGCGTGGCGAAGCTGCCTTTCCTGGAAACCGTCACGGCGTCGCTGCGCGCCGCCGGCGTGGACTACGCCATCTACGACGAGGTCGCGGTGGAGCCGACCGACGTCTCGTTCAAGGCGGCCGCCCGCTTCGCCACCGAAGGCCGGTTCGACGGCTTCCTGTCGCTCGGCGGCGGCTCGGTGATGGACACGTGCAAGGCCGCGAACCTGTACTCGAGCTACCCGGCGGACTTCCTCGCGTACATCAACGCGCCGATCGGCGGCGGCCGGCCGGTGCCCGGCCCGGTGAAGCCGCACATCGCGTGCCCCACCACCTCGGGCACCGGGTCCGAGGCGACCGGCATCGCCATCTTCGACCTCCTCGAGATGAAGGCGAAGACCGGCATCCAGTCGCGGCTGCTGAAGCCCACCCGGGGCCTCGTCGATCCCGACGTGACGCGCACGCTGCCGGCGACCATCGTCGCGGCGAGCGGCTTCGACGCGCTGTCGCACGCGCTCGAATCGCTCACGGCGATCTCGTATGCGAAGCGCGCGAAGCCCGCGCAGCCCTCGCTGCGGCCGCCGTCGCAGGGCGCGAACCCGTGGAGCGACATGGTGGCGACCGAGGCGCTCAAGTCCGTCGGCAAGTACCTCGTGCGCGCGGTGTGCGACGCGTCCGACGTGGAAGCGCGCACCGAGATGATGTACGCCGGGTCGCTTGCCGGCATCGCGTTCGGCAACGCCGGCTGCCACCTGCCGCACGGCATGAGCTACGCGGTGTCGGGGCTCGTGCGCGACTACCGCGCGCCCGGCTATCCCCAGGACCAGGCGATGGTGCCGCACGGCATGTCGGTGATCCTCAACGCGCCGTCGGTGTATCGCTTCACCGCGTGTGCATGCCCGGAGCGCCACCTGCACGGTGCGGAGTGCCTCGGCGCCGACGTGCGCGGCGCGACGCCCGACGACGCGGGCGAGATCGTGGCGACGCGCATCATCGAGATGATGCAGGCGACCGGGTTCCCGGGCGGCCTGAACGCGGTGGGCTACACCGAGCGCGACGTGCCGGCGCTGGTGGAAGGCGCGTATCCGCAGCGTCGCGTGATGTCGAACTCCCCGCGCGACGCGAGCAAGGAGGACCTCGCGGAGCTGTTCCGCGGCGCGATGAAGTACTGGTAGACCGGGACGGTCCTCAACGGCGCTCGTGCGCCCGCGGCGACCGCCCCACCCGTTCGCCGTGGAGTTCCACCAGCAGCTCGCGCAGCCAGCGGTTCCCCGGGTCGCCGCCGTAGCGGTCGTGCCAGTGCACCTTCACCGCCGCGCGCGGAATGGCCACCGGGGCCGGCATGCTGCGGAACCGCCCCAGGCCCTCGAAGATCCGCGCCACCCGGCTCGGGACGGTGACCACGAGGTCGGTGCGCTCCAGGATCATCGGCACCACCGTGAAGTGCGGGACGCGCAGGGCGATGCGCCGGTGCATGCCGGCGGCGAGCATCGCTTCCTCGATCACGCGGTGGCCGCTCCCCGACGACGAGACCAGCGCGTGCGAGGTCTCCAGGAACTGTCGGCGCGTAAGGCGCTCCCCCGCGAAGGGGTGATCCGCCCGCATCAGGCAGACGTAGGGGTCGGTGAAGACGTGCTCCCCGCGCACCGGTGCGCGCAGCCCGGGCAGGAAGCCGATCGCGAGGTCCACCTCGCCGCTCGCCAGCGCCTCGGGGAGCTCCGCCTCGTCCACCGGGCGCGTCTCGAGCTTCACGTTCGGCGCATCGCGCTGCAGGCGCTCGAGCAGCGGCGGCAGGAACACCATCTCGCCGATGTCGGACATGTGCACCCGGAACGTCCGGTCGGACTCGGCCGGCACGAAGGCGCCGGCCTGGGTGAGCGTCGCCTCGATCAGGCCCAGCGCGCGCCGCACCGGCTCGGCGATCGACTGGGCGAACGGCGTCGGGTGCATGCCCCGCGGCGTGCGCACGAACAGCGCATCGCCGAACAGCGTGCGCAGCCGGCCGAGCGCGTTCGACATCGCCGGCTGGGTGAGTCCGACGCGCGCCGCGGCCGCCGTGACGCTGCGATCGCGGAGCACCGCGTCGAAGGCGCGCAGGAGGTTCAGGTCGACGTCGTTGATATTCACGGCGCGAATCCGCGGCATGCGCGGCATCCATTTGACAAATGAAGTATGCCTGCCTACCCTGACGCGCTCAAGCCGGGGGGCACACCGGCGCACGGGCACCACGCCTTTCCGACCAACGAGGAGACGAGAGCAATGTCGAGGAGAACCTTCGTCCGCGCGGCGCTGGCTGCCGCCATGGCCGCGACCGCGGCCGCACCCTTCGGCGCCGCGGCGCAGGAGACCACGCTGCGCCTGGTGAGCGCCTTCCCGGAGACCAGCTTCTACGCCAAGCGCATCGAGGACTGGGTGAAGCGGGTCAACGAGGAAGGCAAGGGCGTCCTGCAGATCAACTACATCGGCGGCCCGAAGGCGATTCCGACGTTCGAGGTGGGCAACGCGGTGAAGACCGGCGTGGTCGACATGGCCATGTCCACCGGCGCGTTCTACACCAACGTCTTCCCCGAGGCCGACGCGCTGAAGCTCACCGAGGTACCCATCGCCCGCCAGCGGGAGAACGGCACGTTCGCCCTGATCAACGAGATCTGGAACAAGAAGGGCAACATGTACTACCTGGCGCGGGTGGTCGAGCACCAGCCGTTCCACCTCTATCTCAACAAGCCGATCACCAAGCCCGATCTCAACGGCCTGAAGATCCGCATCACGCCGGTCTACCGCGATTTCTTCCAGGCGATGGGTGCGACGGTGGTGAATACGCCGCCCGGCGAGGTGTACACCGCGCTCGAGCGCGGCGTGGTCGACGGCTACGGCTGGCCGATCGGCGGCATCTTCGACCT
>CAZKHE010000066.1:0-24054 GCA_964552535.1 uncultured Enterobacteriaceae bacterium
CGCCGATGATCTGGCCTTCGGCGAGCAGCGGGTTCACCACCACGCCGCAGTCGTGCGCGATGGCGTACTGCTCGATGGCGACCTTGCCGAGCGCCGGGTCCACCTCGACCACCGCGGCGTGCGCGGCGTAGGACCACGTCACCGTGGGCGGCTCCCAGTAGTAGGTCTCCTCGAGCCCCGCGTCGATGCCCTCGGGCCGCAGGTTGTCCCAGCCGGGACGGGCCGCGCGCGAGACTTCCGCGAGCGACATCGACTTGCCCGGCACGCCGACCAGGGCGACGCGCCCGTCGCGCAGCTCCAGATCCTCGGGCGCGCACTCCATCGCGTTGCCGGCGATGGCGAAGATGCGCGCGCGCAGCCGTTCGCTCGCGACGTGGATGGCGCCCGACATGTTCACCGTCGAGCGGCTCGCGATGGTGCCGAAGCCCATCTGGATCGACGCGGTGTCGGCGAGCGACACCACGACGTCGTCCGGCTTCACCTTCCACTGGTCGGCGACGATCTGCGCGAAGATGGTCTCCATGCCCTGGCCCTGCGGGCACGCGCCGCCGGTCATGTAGATCTTGCCCGACGGATCGAGGCGCACCGTCGCGCCCTCGAACGGCCCGACGCCCGTGCCTTCGGTATAGCAGCCGAGGCCGAGCCCGAGATAGCGGCCCTGCTTGCGCGCTTCGGCCTGGCGCTTGCGGAACGCTTCCAGCCCGCCGATCGACGCCAGCGCCTTGTCGAGCGCGCCGGGATAGTCGCCGCTGTCGTAGGTCACCATCACGCCGTCGCGATACGGGAAGCCGGCCGCGTACGGCATCTCGTGCGCGCCGATCATGTTGCGGCGGCGCACTTCCGCCGGCTCCAGGCCGAGCTCGTGCCCGATGATGTCCATCACCCGCTCGGTGGCGAGCGCGGCCTCCGGGCGGCCCGCGCCGCGGTAGGGCGCGTTGGGCACCTTGTTGGTCGCCACGACGCGGCCCTCCACCGAGAGGTGCGGGATCTTGTACGGCCCCATCAGGTGGCTCGCGGTGTTGTACGGGATGCCCACGCCGATCGGGTTCCAGGCGCCGCAGTCCATCGTGAAGACGTCGCGGTAGGCGAGGATGCGCCCCTCGTCGTCGAAGCCCACCTCGACCTCGTGCACCTGGTCGCGGGAATGGCAGGCCGCCATCAGGTGCTCGCGGCGGTCCTCGATCCACTTGACCGGCTTGCCGAGGCGCTTCGCCAGGAACGGCATCAGCAGGTCCTCGGGATAGACGTGGCCCTTGCCGCCGAAGCCGCCGCCGACGTCCGGCGCGATGCAGCGCACGCGCGCCTCGGGCACCGCGAGCGTCTGCGCCGCCTCGCGCCGCACCCAGTGGACGACCTGCGTGGCCGACCAGATGGTGTAGGAATCGGTGCGGCGCTCGTACTGGGCGACCACGCCGCGGCACTCCATCGGGATCGCCGCGTACCGGTGGTGATGGAAGCGGCGTTTCAGCGTGCGCGGCGCCTTCGCCAGCGCGCCCTTCACGTCGCCCTTGTTCATCTCGAAGCGGGCGAGCAGGTTCGAGCCGTTCTGCTCGTGCAGGAGCGGCGCCCCGGGCGCCAGGCCGGCCTCCCCGTCCACGACGGCGGGCAGCGGCTCGAGATCGAGCGCGACGAGCTCCAGCGCGTCCTCGGCGATGTAGCGGCTGTCGGCGACGATGACGGCGACCGCCTCGCCGACGTGCAGCACCTTGTCGACGGCGAGCAGCGGCTGGTTGGGCTGGAAGATCTGGTGCGGCACCAGGGTCTTCCACTTGCCCGGCAGCGCGAGCTGCGTGCCCTGCACCGGCGGCAGCGCCGCCTGCAGCTCGCGCCCGCTCATGGCGAGCCGCACGCCGGGCAGCGCAACCGCGCGCGAGAGGTCCACGCCGCGGATGCGCGCGTGCGCCAGCGGGCTGCGGACGAACGCGACGTGCAGCATCCCGGGGAGCACCAGGTCGGCGATGTACTGGCCCTCGCCGCGGAGCAGGCGCGCGTCCTCGCGGCGGAGTAGGGGTTGCCCGACGTACCGGGTCGTGTCGGCTGGTGCGGCCATGCTGCCTCTCGCGTTCGCTTGTTGTACCGGTTAGTATACTAAGCTCATCGCACGCCGTGCGCCTTCCCGTGGCGCACCAGTCCAGGAGAACGACGACGTGAAGCCGCCCCGCTTCGCCTATCACGCCCCCGAAACCGTGGACGAGGCCGTTGCGCTGCTTGCGCGCTACGGCGGCGACGCCCGCATCCTCTCCGGCGGTCAGAGTCTGGTGCCGATGCTGAACTTCCGGCTGGTCACGCCGGCGGCGCTGATCGACCTGCGGCGCATCGAGGCGCTCGCGTACATTCGCCAGGAAGGCGGCGTCGTCGCGATCGGCAGCATGACGCGCCAGCGCGCCGCCGAGCGCTCGCCGGTGGTGGCCGCGAAGCTGCCGCTCGTCGCCGAGGCGCTGCGCTGGGTCGGCCACTTGCCGACGCGCTCGCGGGGCACCGTCGGCGGCTCCATCGCGCACGCCGACCCGAGCGCCGAGCTGCCCGCGATGTTCCTCGCCCTCGGCGGCGAAGCCGTCGCGGTGGGTACGGGCGGCCGGCGAACCATCGCCGCGGACGACTTCTTCCAGTCGTTCTTCACCACTGCGCTCGAGCCCACCGAGCTGCTCGCCGAGGTCCGCTTCCCCGCGATGCCCGCGGGCGCCGGCCACGCGGTCGAGGAGTTCGCGCGGCGCAAGGGCGACTTCGCCATCGTCGGCATCGCCGCCGTCGTGACGAAGGACGGCGGCCGCGCGCGCGACGTTCGGCTGGTCGCCTTCGGCGCGAGCGGCACGCCGCTGCGCCTGCGCGCCGCCGAGCAGGCCCTCGCGGGCGCGTCGCTCGACGACGCGTCGCTCACCCGTGCCGCCGAGGCCGCGCGGGGCGAGGTCGATCCCGTCGCCGACAACAACGCCTCCGCCGACTACCGCCGCCATCTCGTCGGCGTGCTGGTGCGCCGCGCGCTCGCGCGCGCCGCCGGCGTCACGCTCCAGCCGGAACACGCCCATGTCTGATCTCGTCGATATCCAGCTCACCGTCAACGGCGCCGCCTGTTCGGGGCGGTGCGAGCCGCGCAAGCTGCTCGTGGATTTCCTGCGCGAGGACCTCGGCCTGACCGGCACGCACGCCGGCTGCGAGCACGGCCTGTGCGGGGCGTGCACGATCCACATCAACGGCGAGGCGGCGCGCTCCTGCACCACGCTCGCCGTCCAGGCCGATGGCGCGGAGATCGTCACCATCGAAGGCCTCGCGCAGGGCGAGCAGCTGCATCCGGTGCAGCAGGCGTTCCACGAGTGCCACGCGCTGCAGTGCGGCTTCTGCACGCCCGGCATGGTGATGACCGCGGTGGACTTCCTCAACGTGAACCCGAATCCCACCGAGGAGGAGGTGCGCGAGGCGATGTCCGCGGCGGTGTGCCGCTGCACCGGCTACCAGGGCATCGTCGATGCGGTCCTGAAGGCCGCGGCGCAGCAGCGCGGCTGAGGCGGCCGCGCCACCGACTGACGCAAGGGCCGACCGATGCGCGACTCCCCACGCCAGGAATTGCGGGTTCCCGGGCTCGCCGAGCCGATCAGCCACTACACGGACGCGGTGCGCTTCGGCGACCTGCTGTTCGTCTCCGGCCTCACGCCCACCGACGAGCACAACAACCTCGTGGGCGGCGACGACGTCGCGGCCCAGGCCCGCCAGGTCCTCCTCAATCTCGACCGGGTGCTGAAGACCGTGGGCGCGACCTTCGCCGACGTGCTCAAGGTGACCGTGTTCCTGCTCGACGTGAACGACCGTCGCGCCATCAATCCGGTACGCCAGGAGTTCTTCGGCACCGCGCGGCCCGCGAGCACGCTGATCGAGGTGCGCGGCCTCGCCATTCCGGGCATGAAGATCGAGATCGAGGCGGTCGTGGGGCTGCCCCGCGGCGAGCCCCTCGTCGCCTAGGGCCGGCGCGCGGCCTCGGCCGCCAGCTCCGCCAGCCACTCTCCGGCTTCGAGGAAGGGCCGCTTGCTGCGCTCCGCGCGGGCGCGGACGTAGGCGCCCTCGATGCTGGTCATGACCAGGCTCGCGAAGGAGCGGGCGCGCTTCGCGTCGCCGAAGTCGAAGTGCGCGGCGATCGCCGCCGTCCACTCGCCGAGCGCGTCGGCGAGCACCGGGCGCAGGCCCTCGACGTCGGCGTCCAGATCGAGGCTGACCGCGCCGACCGCGCAGCTCTGCCGATAGTCCGACTCCTCCACGCGGCGTGCGAAGGCCGCAAACAGCGCGCGCACCTTCTCCTCGGGCGCCGCGCGGCTCGACAGCGCCGCGTCGATGAAATCGCGCACCCGCTGGGTGTAGATCGCGAGCGCCTCGGCGGCGAGGGCGAGCTTTCCCTGGGGGAAGAAGTGGTAGACGGACCCCTTCGGTGCGCCGCTGGCGCGGACGATCTCGTTGATGCCTGCCCCGGAGAGGCCGGATCCGCGCATCAGCCCGATCGCCGCCTCGAGCATGCGTTCCCGGCTGTCGTTCTCCGCCGCCGCCTTGCGCGCCATGCTTGACTCTGCAAATAGACCAGTCTATATAATAATGCATCCTGTCCCGCGGATGGAGGTGCCCCGTGAACGTGCGAGCCGTGGAAGCGCCCCCCACCTGCACCGCCGAGGAGTGGCGCCTGCGCGTCGATCTCGCCGCCTGCTACCGCCTGGTGGCGCACTATGGCTGGGACGACCTCGTCTTCACCCATATCTCGGCGCGGGTGCCCGGGCCCGAGCATCACTTCCTCATCAATCCCTACGGCTGGCTCTTCAGCGAGATCACCGCCTCCAGCCTGGTCAAGGTCGACCAGCAGGGGCGCAAGGTGGACGACAGCCCGCACGACGTGAACCCCGCCGGGTTCACCATCCACAGCGCCGTGCACGCGGCGCGGGAGGATGCGATGTGCGTGTTGCATACGCACAGCGTGAATGGCGTGGCGGTGTCGGCGCAGGACGAGGGCGTCCTGCCGCTGTCGCAGCACTCGATCTTCGTGCTGGCGTCGCTCGGCTATCACGATTACGAAGGCGTGGCGCTGGTGGACGACGAGAAGCCGCGCCTCGTGCACGACCTCGGCGGCAAGCGCTACCTGATGCTGCGCAACCACGGGCTGCTCACCGTCGGGCGCTCGGTGGCCGAGGCGTTCGTCGCCATGTACATGTTCGAGACCACCTGCATGATCCAGGTGCGCGCGCAGGCGGGCGGCGGCGGGCTGCGGCGCATTGGCCAGCCGATCCTCGACGGCGCGCAGGCCCAGTGGGATGCCGTGACGCGCGGCACCGGCGGCGGCCTCGCGTGGCCGGCGCTGCTGCGCATGCTCGACCGGACCGATCCGGGCTACCGGAACTGAGGCGGAGGCGCCGCGGCGCGCGCGGCGTGTGCACTTGCCCCGGGGCATCGCGCGCGGTAGGGTCGTGCGCAAAGGCCCCTTGCGCATGCCCACGCCCCACCCGCGCCGATGCTGCGCCGGCTGCTGAAGCGTCTCTTCGGCGGCGGCGCGCCGAGCGATCCCTCGCCCACCCGCCCGCCGCCTGCGGCGGCCGCGCCGCGCGTCCCGCTGCCGCGGGATGCGCGCACGCCCCCGCGCCCGGTCACCGACGACGAGGCGCGCGCGCTGTGGGAGCGCGAGCTCGCGCGCGACCCGCTGAACGCGCCGGCGCACGCGGCGCTCGCCGAGCTCGACGTGCGCGCCGGGCGCCTCGATGCCGCGATCGCGCATTACCTCACTGTCGCCGCGCGCCATCCCGACGAGCCCGAGATCCTCTCGAACCTCGGCGGCCTGTACGTGCAGTTCGGGCAGTACGACGAGGCCATCGCCCGGCTCGAGCGGGCACTCGCGCGCTCGCCCGACCTCCGGCCGGCGCGCTATCACCTCGCGCGCGCGCTGCTCTCGCAGCGGCGCTTCGCCGAGGCCGAAGCGCAGGAACGCGCGCTGCTCGCCCGCGAGCCGGACTCGATCGCCACGCATCTGCGGCTCGCGCACGCGCTGCTGATGCAGGGCAAGCTCGACGAGGGCTGGCGCGAGTACGAGTGGCGGCTGCGCCGGACCGGGTTCACGTGGGGCCAGCGCCGGCTGCCCGTTTGGGAGGGCGACGATCCCGCGGGCCGCGGCATTCGCGTGATCGCCGAGCAGGGCCTCGGCGACGCCATCCTGTTCGGGCGCTTCGTGCCGATGCTCGCGGCGCGCGGCGCCCGCGTGCAGTTCCTGGTGCGGCCGGTGCTCGCGCGGCTCTTCGCCGCCAGCTTCGGCTCTTCCAGCGTGACCGTCACCGACGATCGCGACGATCTCGCCGGCCTCGATGCCCACGTGCACCTGGTCAGCCTGCCGCTGCGCCTCGCGGTCGGTGACCAGGCGGTGGCGCGCCTTGCGCCCTATCTCCGGGCGCCGGACGACGCGCGGGAGCGCTGGCACGGGCGCATCGCCGCACTGCCGGCGCCGCGCATCGGGCTCGTCTGGGCCGGCAACCCGGAACGGGTGGGCGACGACAGCCGCTCCATCGCCCCCGCGCGCCTCGCGCCGCTCGCCGCCGCGGTACCGGGCGCGTCGTGGGTGAGCCTGCAGGCGAATGTCGCCGCCGACGCGGTGCGACCGTTCGCGTTCGCCGCGGATCCGATGCCGGAGGTCGGCGATTTCGCCGACACCGCGGCGATCATCGAAGCGCTCGATCTCGTCGTGTCGGTGGACACGTCCGTCGCGCATGCGGCGGCGGCGCTCGGCAAGCCGGTGATCGTGCTCGCCCCGCACAACGTCTGCTGGCGATGGGACATGGCCGGGGAACCGAGCCCGTGGTACGGCGGGGTACAGGTGTTCCGCGCGCGCGGGCTGCGTGAATGGGAGCCGGTCGTGCGCGATGCGGCCGCAGCGCTCGCGGCGGCCTTTCCGACGGCGGTCGCCTGAGGAGTCAGCCCGCCGGCATGCCGAGCAGCGTCCGCTGCGCGGCGGTCACCGGCTGCTTGAATGCAAGGGCGCGCATCTCGTAGGCCACCATCGGCGGGGCCTTCCACACTTCGGCGAATCCCGCCTGCTGCATCGCCTTGGACAGCGTCGCCCAGGTGAAGCCGGTCTTGTGCGCGTAGAAGTCGGTGCCGCTCTCCTCGATCTCCACGGTCCAGCCGAAGATGATGTCGCGCGCGGTGATCGGGCCGCGCGGGTTGGGCTGGAACTGCTCGTCGAGACCGCGGCCCTTGGTCACGATCTCGCGGAAGACCCACTCGAGGTCGGGCACGCGCACCTCGGCGAAGCCGTCGGGCTTCAGCACGTGCACGAAGCCCGCGAGCACGCGGGGCACTTCGTGGTGATGGTAGTGCTCGAGGTTGTGGGAGCAGTAGACCGCGTCGAACACGCCGCGCTCGAGCTGCGCGAGCTCGCGCGCGTCGTACACCACCTCGGCCCCGCCCTTCGGGTCGATGTCGAGCAGCAGGTGCTGCCAGCCGTCGTAATGCGGCGGAATCGCGAACGTCTTCGATCCGCCGCCGACGTTGAGCAGCGCCGGGCGCCCGCGGTCCACCTCGATCCGCGGGACCGGGAGCGCGGTCGGCGCGGCGCCGTCGCGCGCCGCGCCCATGCCCTTCAGCAGCCGGCCTAGCATGTCGATCCTCCCCCGGTCAGGCGCTCGGTCACGAGCCGCCATTCGTCGATGCTTTCCATCGCCAGGCCCTGCACGCGGACCGGCGTGAGCGTGCCTTGCGGCGGCAGCGCCGCGCGATGTTTCGCCGTGAACGCCGCAGCGGCCTGCTTCCAGGCCGCGTCGTACTGCCCGCGCGACTGGTGGATGAGCAGCAAATCGGCCGCGACGGCCACCCGATGGGCGGCCAGCCACGCGGAGAAGGTGAAGTCCACGTCGTAGAGATGCCAGCCGGTGAACGCGGCCGCGTCGAACGAAACGTCCTCGAGCACGTGCCGGCGCACCGCCAGGAAGCAGCCGTCCAGCGCCTGCGCGTCGGCGCGCAGCGGCGCGTCGAGCCCGAAGATCACCACCTCGATGCGCTGCTCGCCGGCACGATAGCCCACCTGTCCGTGAAGGTGCGGCGGACCGGAGGACGCCCAGGCGGGGCCGACGAGGCGGGTGGTGCCGGCGATGCCCACGACGTCGGCGTCCTCGAGCCGATCGAGCAGCCGTGCGGCGAAATCCGGCGCAGCGAGCTCGATGTCGTCGTGCGCGAAGACGACGATGTCGCCTCGCGCCTCGCGGACCCCGCGGTTGCACGCCTCGCACATCGAGGCGGCGTCGTGGATGCCGACGACCTCGTGGTCGATGCCGGCGAACGTCGCCTCGAAGCTCGCGGTGACGGCGGCGAACTTCTGCGGCGTGATGCTCGGGATGACGATCGAGACCCGCGGCGAGGCGGCGGCGCCGCGGCGATGGGTGGTCGGGCGGACGCCGCGGGCGAGGTCCTGCCGCGCGGCCTGCTGGGCGTCGAGCAGCCGCTGGCGCTCGCGCCGGTACGCGTCCTCGGGGGAGAGCGGCTCCGCGGGCGCCTCGCGGGCGGCGGGGCGCAGGAGATTGCGCAGCGTGCCGAACATGCGTGCCCGAGTCCCGCGATCGTGACGATGAAGACGCCGCAATCTACGCGATTTCCGCGCCGTCGTGCGCGTGCGAACGCCACACGGCGCGCCCGACGCGGCGCGTGTTAAGGTTCGCCGCGCCCGAGACCGTCGCCGATGAAGACGCTGCTCTTCTGCACCTGCTACCTCGCCCGCCCCGAGAAGTGGCGCGGCCGCTACGACCGCTGGCTCGCGCTGCACCGGCAGATCCCGCTCGCGCACGACGCGATCTTCCTCTTCGACGACGCTTCGCCGCATCGCCCCGAGGATCCCGCGGTCCAGGTGATCGAGGCGCTGCCCGCCGCGCTCGCCCCGCGCGGCGTGTACCTTTACCGCTTCGCCGAGCACCTCGGGCGCGTGGACGTCGGCCACTTCCCAGGCTGGTGGCGCGGCTTCGCGTTCGCGGTCGAGGTCGCGGAGCGCTACGGGTTCGATCGCATGGTGCACGTCGAGTCCGACGCGTTCCTGCTCTCCGGCGAGCTGGTCGAGTATCTCGATGCGCTGGAGAGCGGCTGGACCGCGCTGTGGTGTCCGCGCTACCGCTGCCCCGAGGTCAACATCCAGGTGATCTGCGCCGACGCCTATCCGCGCTTCCGCGAGGCGACCGCCGCCGCCCTCGCCGCCGGCGGCGCGCAGATGCCGGAAATCACGCTGCCCTTCACCCACGTGGAGCAGGGCTTCGTCGGCGACCGCTACGCCGAGTACGCGCCGGAGATTCCGCCCGACGCGGACTACGCGGCGCAGGTCCTGCCCACGATGACCCTGCGCTATCGAAAGTAGGCGCGGGCGGCGTCAGGCCGCCTTCTTCCAGAGCTGCGCGCTCGCGATGCGCGCCCCCTCGGCGAGCGCGGCGAGCTTCGCCCACACGATGTCGGGATCGACGGCGGCCTGGCCGACCCACGTCCCGTAGCCGCAGTCGCTGCCGGCCATCACGTTCTCGGGGCCGACGAGGTTGGCGTAGCGGACGATGCGCTGTGCGATGAGCTCCGGGTGCTCGATGAAGTTCGACTTCGACTCGATGACGCCGGGGATCAGCTTCTTGCCCGGCGGCAGCTTCACCTTCTCGAACACCGTCCACTCGTGCCCGTGGCGCGGGTTGGCGGCCTCGAAGGAGATCATCGACGGCCGCGCGGTGAAGACGAGGTCGACGATGTCGGCGAGCGGCACGTCGCAGTGGTGCGGTCCCTCGTAGTTGCCCCAGCAGAGGTGCATGCGCAGCTGCTCGGGCGGGATGTTGCGGGTCGCCTGGTTGAGCACCTCGATGTGCAGCGCCGCGCCCTTGCGGAAGTCGGCGAGGCTCGCCTCGCGGTACTGGATGTGGCGGCCCATCGCGAGGTCGGGGCAGTCGATCTGCAGCACGAACCCGGCCTTCGCCACCGTCTCGTACTCGGCGCGCATCGCCTCGCCGATCGCGTGCAGGTACGCCTCGTGGCTCGGATAGTGGTGATTCTTGAAGAACAGCGACACCACGCCGGGCGAGGCCGCGCTCATGAACCCGCGGGTGGCGCCGTGCGCGGCCATCGCCGCCTTGAGGTTCTCCGCGTCGGTGACTGCGGCCTGCGCGTCCTTCACCGCGATCGGCCCGTTGCAGCCCGGCGTCTTGCGGCGCGAACGGCCGGGGTCGCCGAACACGCGCCGCGCCATTTCCGGAAAGTCCACCAGGTCCTGGTACACCAGCGGCTCGCTGGTGCCCTCGAAGCCGGAGAGCCGGTCCTTCACGTAGGTGGCGTAGGACGGCTTGCTCATCTCGCCGTCGTTGACGACGTCGATGCCGGCGGCGACCTGGCGCTTCACGATGTCGTGCACCGCGGCCTTGATCTGCGCGGCGAGCGCGGGCTTGTCGACCGGGATGCCTTCCTCCTTGGCGTACATCGTCTTGATGAGGCTCTCGGGCCGCGGCAGGCTGCCGGTGTGGGTGGTGAGAATGCGGCCGTCGTTCATCTCGTCTCCTTGGGTGGGTGCGCGGGCGTCCGTCGCCTCTGCTTCGCAGGCCGTATTGTGCCGAATCCCGCCGGCGGCCTGCGCGGCGCCCGCGACGAGGCTCAGCGCGCCCCGGACGATCGGAGTACGCTGTGCACCGGATCCAGGCCATTCGGGGAGGCAGGATGAAGCGGTTCGCGCTCGCATCGATCCTGGCCGCGCTCGTCGCGTTCGCTGCGCCGGACGCGACGGCCGTGACCATCGGCCTCGTCGACACCTTCCAGGGCGGCACCACGCAAGGCTGGGGCGTGCCGGGCGCACATCCCGCTCCGCCGGCCAATGTCGCAGACGGTGGGCCGACCGGCGCTGGGGACGGGTATCTCAAGCTGACCGCCCTGGGCGGCGCGGGACCGGGAAGCCGCCTGTCGGTCCTGAACTCGGCCCAGTGGGCGGGCGACTACACCGCCGCGGGCGTGCTCGGCATCCGCATGGACGTCTTCAACTTCGGGCCGAGCGACCTCTATCTGCGGCTGCTCTTCGAAGCCTTCGGCGACGTGCCGAACACCCCCCCCACCGACCTTGCGCTCACGTCCGACGCGGTTCTCGTGCGCGGCGGGAGCGGCTGGCAGACGGCCGTGTTCCCCGTTGCAGCAGGCGATCTCACCGCCGTATTCGGCACCGCGACCGGGGCGCTGGCCGGCGCAGACACCCTGCGCATCTTCCACAATCCGGATGCGGCGTTCCCAGGGCCGGGGAGCGGCATCCCCGTCGTCACTGCGGTTCTCGGCGTGGACAACATCACCGCGCTCTCCGCGGTGCCCGAGCCCTCGTCCCTCGCGCTGCTCGCCGCCGGTGCGCTAGCGCTGCTCGCCTTCCGCGTCCGGCGCTAGCGCCCCATCGCCGCGCCAGGCGGCGTCGAACTCCGCGGTCAGCTCGGCCGTCCGCTCCGCGTAGCGCGGGGAGAAGTGGAATTGCACCGCACCGCGTGCGCCGGCCGCCCGCGCCAGCGTGCCCGCCTGCCGCGCGGTGAGATGCTGCTTGCGCTCGGCGTGATCGGCATCGGCCTGCAGGAAGACGCTCTCGATGAACAGCAGGTCGGCGTCGCGCGCGAGCGCCGCGATGCGCGCCGCGTTCTCGGCGTGATAGAGCACGTCGGTCACGTAGCAGAGCTTCTGGCCGGGGACGAGCGCGACCGCGTGCTTCAGTTCGCCGAAGGCGAGGCGCCGCTCGTGCGCGCCGTGGCGGTCGCGCCACGCGGCGACGATCGGCGTCTCGTCGGCGGCGTCGGCCGCGGCGGCGGCCTTGAGCGCGGCCACCCACGGGCCGACGGGCAGGCCCATTTCGTCGAGCCGGTTCTTCCACACGTTGACGTGCGTCTTCTCCTCCACCGCGTAGCCGAGACAGGGCGTGCGGTGGTCGAGCATGGCGCAGCGCACCCGGAACGCGGGCTCGTCCCAGATCACGCCGTCCGCCGCGCGGCCATCGGGGAGCGGCTCGCGCGCGAAGCCGCTGCGGGTGCGGAAGCGCGCCGAGCGCATCGCCCCCGTCGCGTCGATCTCGGTCGCGGAGAGCACGAGCTCGACATCGTAGCGGTCCACGCGGTCCCAGGTGTAGGCCTGCAGCTTGCGCTCGACCTGGTCGACGAAGCCCGGCGGGCCGAACGTCGCGATGCCGGCGTGGCGCCCGACGCAGATGCGCACGAGCCGGTCGAACCCCATGAAGTGGTCCATGTGGGTGTGCGAGACGAACGCGTGCGTCACGCGCAGCAGGTGGCGCGGGGCGAGCGGCTGGTTGTCGCCGAGGTCGAAGAGCAGTGCGCGCTTCTCGTGGCGGAAATCGACGTACACGCCCGGATCCCCGAAGGGGCCGTTCACGAGGCGGGCATCGAACCGCGGGCGCATGGCGAGCCGGCTTCGCGCCGTCAGCGTCCCGCTTCGCGCAGATACACCGGCAGGTCGGTGAGCGGCGGGCGGGCCGGGACCTGGTAGAAGAGGTCGGCGACGAAGCCGCGGTGGTAGCTCGTGTGGTTCACCACGTGCAGGACGATCGCGCCGGCGGTCATCTCGCCCGGGTTGCCCCCGATGAGCGTGAACCGCCGCGTTGCGGCGAGCGTGTCGGGCGTCGCGCGGTCGCTCCAGTCCACGAACCACGCGTCGATCTCTTCCTGCGCGGCCTGGAGCCTCGCGAGCTCCGGATGCATGACGGTGTTGAGCGCCGGAATGCCGTGGTCGCGCTCCATGAGATGCGCCTGCCAGATCACGTCCACCACGTAGAGGTGGTTCAGGGTGTTCACCATGTTGCGGAAGAGCGTCGGGCGCTCCTTCTCCGCCTCGCCGGCGGGCAGCGCGGCGACGGCCGCGAACAGCGTGCGGTTCGCCCACGCGTTGTAGCGCGTGAGCAGGCGTGCGGCGGCGGGATCGATCATGGCGCTCTCGGTGGTCGGCGGAGCGGACATTCTAGGCCGCGCTACGCCGTGCGCCGCAACTCCCGCAACGACTCCTGCACGGTGCGCCGGAACCAGCGGTGCAGCGGACTGCGGTCGGTGCGTTCGTGCCAGTACATGCCGATCGGCATTTCCGGCAGGTCCACGGGCGGGGGCGCCACGACCAGCTCGCGCAGGTCCATGCCTTCCAGCAGGCGCGCGGGAACGATGGCGACGAGCGGCGTGGTGCGCACGACGTCGGGCACGATCAGGAAGTCCTGTACGGTGAGCACGATCCGGCGCGCGACGCCGCCGCGGCGCTCGAGCGCGCGGTCCAGCGCCTCGTCGTAGAAGCTCGGCTTGGCGGGTGCGATCGAGAGGTGCGCGAGCTCGCCGAAGCGCGCGAGCGCGAACGGCTCGCGCCCGCCGTGGTGGGCGCGGCTGCCGATGCACGCCGCGGTGTCGCGGTACAGCGCGCGGAAGCGCAGCCGCCCGGTCGGCACGGTGGTGCTGCCGATGCCGAGGTCGACCTCGCCCTGCTCCATGCGCTCGCGGACGCGCGTGCGGTCGGCCATGCGCACGTCGAGGCGCAGGTCGGGCGCCTGCACCTGCAGCTCGCGGACGATGCGGCCCAGCACGAGGTGCGCAACGTAGTCGGTGGCCGCCACGCACAGGCGGGCGCGCAGGCCGCGCGGCGTGAAGCGCTCCCCGCTCGCCTCGGCGAGGCTGCGGACGCGCGCGAGGATGTCGGCGATCGGCGCCTGCAGCGCGAGCGCCCGCGGCGTCGGCGCGGAGCCGCCGGGCACGCGGGTGAGGATCGGGTCGCCGAAGGCTTCGCGCAGGCGCCGCAGCTGCGCGCTCATCGCCGGCTGGCTCAAGCCCAGGCGATCGGCGGCGCGCGTGACGCTGCGCTCGGCGAGCAGCGCTTCGAGCGCCTTCAGCGCGGCGAGGTCCAGCTTCTCGACGTTCATGCCGACATTCACGATGCAGATGTCCGACATCACGCAGGATATATGGATTTGGCGCGGGCGAGGTGCTTAGATGGCGCCGGGCGCGGCACCGGCCGGGACAGGGCGGGCCGCGCAAGACCACGGAGGAGGCATGGACTACAAGAGTGAAGTGCGCGACGGCATGCGCATCGACTGGGACGTCCCCATCGAGATGGACGACGGCCTGGTGCTGCGCGCGGACGTGTTCCGCCCGGACGACGGCGGCCGCTACCCGGTCATCATGAGCTACGGGCCCTACGGCAAGGGGCTCGCCTTCCAGCAGGGCTACAAGACCGCGTGGGAGATCATGTGCCGGGAGAATCCCGACGCGGTCTCCGGCACGTCGAACAAGTACGCGAACTGGGAAGTGGTCGATCCCGAGAAGTGGGTGCCGCACGGCTACGTGTGCATCCGCGTCGACTCGCGCGGCGCCGGCCGCTCGCCGGGCTACCTCGCGCACAACAACGCACGCGAGACGCGCGACTACCACCTGTGCATCGAGTGGGCGGCGCAGCAGCCGTGGTCGAGCGGCAAGATCGGTCTCAACGGCATTTCGTACTATGCCTCCAACCAGTGGCGCGTCGCCGCGTCGCAGCCGCCGAGCCTCGCCGCGATCTGCGTGTGGGAGGGCTGGGTGGACGCCTACCGCGACGGCAACCGCCACGGCGGCATCGCCTGCACCTTCCGCAAGCACTGGCAGGACATGCAGGTGAAGACGGTCCAGCACGGCGTGGGCGAACGCGGCGCGAAGAGCTCGATCACCGGCGAGCTCGTCTGCGGACCCGAGACCCTTTCCGAGGCGGAACTCGTGCGCACTCGCGAGGACCTCTGGGGCGAGGTGCTCCGCCGCGAGATGATCGACGACTGGTACGCCGACCGCACCGGCAACCTGCCGCGCGTGAACGTGCCGCTGCTCTCCGCCGGCAACTGGGGCGGGCAGGGCCTGCACCTGCGCGGAAACGTCGAGGGCTTCGCGAACGCGGCGTCCGGGCAGAAGTGGCTCGAGATGCACGGCGGCTCGCACTGGGCGCCGTTCTACACCGACTACGGCGTGACGCTGCAGCGGCGCTTCTTCGACCACTTCCTGAAGGGGCAGGACACCGGCTGGGACAAGCAGCCGCGCGTCCTGCTGCAGGTGCGCCATCCCGGCGAGAAGTTCGTCGAGCGCGGCGAGAACGAGTGGCCGCTCGCGCGCACGCAGTGGACCGCGTTCCACCTGGACCCGGACGGCATGCGTCTCAGCCCCACGCCGCCCTCGAAAGCCGGCACGCTCACCTACGACGGCCTCGGCGACGGCGTCACCTTCTCCACGCCGCCGCTCGCGCAGGAGACCGAGATCACCGGGCCGATCGCGCTCAAGCTGGCGCTGTCCTCCTCCACCACGGACGCGGACGTGTTCGCGATCCTGCGGGTCTTCGATCCGGCGGGCAAGGAGGTCACCTTCCAGGGCGCGCTCGATCCGCACACGCCGATCGCGCAAGGCTGGCTGCGCGCGTCGCACCGCAAGCTCGATCCCGCGCGCTCGCTGCCCTATCGGCCGTACCATACGCACGACGAGAAGCAGCCGCTCGTGCCGGGCGAAGTGTACGCGCTCGACGTGGAGATCTGGCCCACGTGCATCGTCGTGCCGGCGGGCTGGCGCGTCGCGCTCACCCTCCGCGGCAAGGACTACGAGCACGACGGCGCGGCGGCGACGCTCTCCAACATGAAGAACCCGATGAAGGGCTGCGGCCCGTTCACGCACGACGACGAAGAGGACCGTCCGCCCGCGGTGTTCGGCGGCAAGGTCACGCTGCATTTCGGCGGCGCGCACGCCAGCAACGTGCTGCTGCCGATCGTTCCCAAGCGATAAGACGTCACGTCACAAGGAGGATCGACCATGCGCAAGCTCCTTTCCGCGCTCTTCGTGGCGCTCGCGGTCGTCGCGAGCGGCGCCGCCTACGCCCAGCAGTTCCCGGTGAAGCCCATCCGCATCATCATCCCGTTCCCGCCGGGGAACACCACCGACGTCATCGCGCGCCTGATCGCGCCGAAGATGACCGAGAAGCTCGGCCAGCCCATCGTGGTGGAGAACATGCCGGGCGCGAGCGGCCAGATCGGCCTCAACTACCTCGCCCGTGCGCAGCCCGACGGCTACACCCTCGGCGCCGGGCAGGGCGGCAACCTGGTGGTCGCGCCGCACACCAACAAGAGCCTGCAGTACGACCCGCTGAAGGACTTCACGCCGATCGTGCTGTCGGCGTACAACTACCTCGCCATCTTCGCCAGCAACGACGCGCCGTTCAAGGACTTCCAGGGGATGGTGGCGTACGCGCGGGCGAACCCGGGCAAGCTCACGGTCGCCACCAACGGCGAAGGCGGCTTTCCGCATCTCGCGTTCGAGGACCTGCGGCTGCGCGGCAACTTCACCTACACGCACGTGCCGTACAAGGGCTCGGCGCAGATCGCCACCGACCTCATGGGCAATCAGGTGCAGGTGGCGATCGACGGCATCACCGGGCTCACGCCGCAGGTGCGCGCCGGGAAGCTGCGCATCCTCGCGGTCACCAACCAGTCGCGCGTGGACCTCTGGAAGGAGATCCCGGCGGCGAGCGAGGTGGTGCCCGGCTTCCAATCCGGCGGCTGGTTCGGCTTCATCGCCCCGGCCGGCACGCCGCCCGCGATCATCAACACGCTGAACGCCGCGATGAACGAGGCGATGAAGCAGCCGGACGTGATGGAGAAGCTCGCCGCCGCCGGCCTCATCATCTCCACCGAGTCGCCGCAGTACTTCGGGGACGTGATCCGCAAGGACTACGAGCGCTACGGCAAGCTCGCGCGCGACATCGGCTTCCAGCCGCGCTGACGCGATGACGGGCAGCAACGCCGGGGGCCAGCCGCCGCGCTACGAGCCGTTCGGCTGGCACCACTGGCCGGACCACTTCTGGACGTCCTACCAGTTCCGGCGGGGGCTCGGCGAGACGCAGGAGGGCGGCGGCGCGGTGAGCGAGGCCTTCCAGGCCGCGAGCCGGATGATCCCCGGCGACCTGGAGAGCTGGCACCGCGAGTGGCTGCACGTCGCCGAGCGCAACGACCGCCGCGGCGATGCGGCGGCTGCGCAGGGGCACGTGCGCACCGCAATGAACTGCTGGCTGCGCGCGGCCGAGTACTTCCGCCAGGCCGAGTTCTTCCTCGCGCACGACGATCCGCGGCGCCTCGCCACCTTCGATCGCTGCGAGGCCGCGTCGCGCAAGTTCTTCACGCGCCTCTCGCCTCCCGGGGAAGTGGTGGAGATTCCGTACGAGCCGGGCAAGCCGCTGCCGGGCTACTTCATCCGCTCGGCCAACGGCGGCGCGCGGCAGCCGGTGCTCATCTCCTTCGGCGGCCTCGACTCGTTCAAGGACGAGCTGTGGTTCATGACCGGCCGCGGCGCCGTGCAGCGCGGCATGTCGGTGCTGCTCGTCGACGGGCCCGGGCAGGGCGGCGCGCTCCGGCGCCACGGCCTCGTGACCCGTCACGACTACGAAGTGCCGGTGGGCAAGTGCATCGACTGGCTGGAGCGCCGTGCCGACGTGGACGCCGCGCGCATCGCGGTCAGCGGCTCGAGCCTGGGCGGCTACTACGCCGCACGCGCCGGTTCCATGGAGCACCGGCTCGCCGCGTGCATCTCGCATGGCGCGATCTGGGACATCCACGAGCGCTGGAAGAGCCGCGACGACAACCACGGCCTCGCCGGCCACATGCGCTGGGTGTTCGGTGCGAAGACCATGGCTGAGGCGACGGAGATCGCGAAGCCCTTCAAGCTCGAAGGCGTGCTGGAGCACATGCGCTGCCCGTATCTCGTGATCCACGGCGGGCACGACGTGCTCGGCGTGGAGAACGCGCGCACCGTGTACGAGTACGCGCGCTCGAAGGGCGTGAACGTGACGCTGCGCCTCACCGACGCCGAGGAGACCGGCGCCGAGCACTGCCAGCACGACAACCCCACGCTCGGCCAGGAGCTGATGCTCGACTGGCTGGCCGACGTGTTCGGCATCGACCAGACGCGGCTCGCGTACTTCCCGGGCTAGGGCCGCAGCGGGGGGCGCGCAGCCCGGCCCGCCCTACAGGTTCTCGGCGAGCCAGTCGGCGACGATGTTCGCCCCCACCTGGCGGTTGTCCTCCTGGCAGTGCTCGCTGCCGCCGTCGTCGGTGCGCAGGATCTTCAGGGTCTTGTTCTTCGACCCGACGGCGCTGTAGAGCCGTTCGGCGAATTCCAGCGGCACGATGTTGTCGTGCTCGCCGTGGATGCAGAAGAACGGCATCGCGATCTTCTCGGCGACCCCGGCGAGGCGATAGTTCTCCAGCTTCTTCATCGCCGCGTCCATGTCGGGCACGCCGAGCACCCAGGGCAGCTGGAACGACGGGGCGGAGATCTTCGTGCCGCCCGACTCCATGATCTTCCGCCGCCGCGTCCACGACTCGTGGTAATCGAAGTGGCCGCCCCACGCCACGCAGGCGGCGAAGCGCGGCTCCATCGCCGCCGCGCGCGGCGCGTAGTAGCCGCCCATGCTGAAGCCCATCACCGCGATGCGCTTCGGATCGACGTCCGGCCGCGCGGCCATCGCCTCGTAGGCGGCGCGCGCCGGCACCTCGTAGTCGAAGCGGCTCGGGATCCCGCGCAGCCGCAGCGCCTCCCCCTGCCCGGGGCCGTCGATGGCGAGGACGTGGATGCCGCGCTTCGCGATCTCCACGCCGCCGAAGAACACGCTCATCTCCTTGGCGTTGTCGAGGCCGTCGAACATCACCACCGTGGGCGCCGGCCCGGCGACGTCGGCCTTGAAGAACCACGCCGGCAGGTGCGCGTCCTCGTAGGGCACCTCCACGCGCGAGATCTGCGGCCAGCGCCGCGCGATGCCCTTCTCGAAGCAGCGCAGGCAGGCGCGGTAGGTGTCGCGCTTGCGCTCGGACGGGGCGATGAAGCGCTCGCCGCAGAAGTAGTAGGTCATGGCGCGCATGTAGTACGCGCCCGCGGTGAGCCGGCGCCCGGCGGCCTCGGCCTCGTCGCCGAAGCGCTCGATGCGCTCGGCCATCGCCGTCCACTCCTGCCACCAGCGCTCGTTGTCGCCGACGTGTTCGCGCAGGCGCTGGCCGATCTGGTCGATCTCGCTGATCGACGCGGCCCCCCACGTCTGCATCTCGATGCCGAACATCATGCCCTGCGACCACATGTGGTGGCCGGGGAAGTACTCGAACCAGTGGGACAAGCGAAGCTCCGTGCAGTGCGGTTGCGGGAGCGGCGATTCTCCCATCGCAGCGCACGATTGACACGGCCACCGCGCGTGCGCAAGCTGCCGCCATTACAACGAGACCACACCAAGGAGGACATCGATGAGCACCATCGAGGTGAACGGCCGGACGCATCGCGTTCAGGCCTCCCCTGATACCCCGCTGCTCTACGTGCTGCGCAACGAGCTCGCGCTCAACGGCCCGAAGTACGGCTGCGGCGCGGCGCAGTGCGGCGCCTGCACCGTCCACGTCGGCGGCCAGGCGGTGCGCTCGTGCGTGACCCCGGTGTCCGCCGTGAAGGGCGCCGTCACCACCGTCGAAGGGCTCGGCACGCCCGAGCGCCCGCACCCGGTGCAGCGGGCGTTCATCGAGAAGCAGGCGGCGCAGTGCGGCTACTGCACCAACGGCATGGTGATGAGCGCCGCCGCGCTGCTCAAGTCCACGCCGAAGCCCACCGACGCGCAGATCAAGTCCGCGCTCGACGGCAACCTGTGCCGGTGCGGGACGCACATGCGCATCCTCGCCGCCGTGCGCGCCGCCGCGGGGGTGCAATCGTGAACCGCCGCGAGTTCCTCAAGAGCGGGGGCGCGCTGGTCATCGCGTTCTCCATTCCGACCGTCCTTCCCACCGCGGTGCACGGCCAGCCCGCGCCGGATCCAAAGTTCAAGAACGTCGACGCCTGGCTGCGCATCGGCGCCGACGGTCGCGTCACCTTCCACACCGGCAAGGTGGAGCTCGGCACCGGCATCCAGACCTCGCTCGCGCAGCTCATCGCGGAGGAGCTCGACGTCGGCGTGGACCGCATCGACCTCGTGATGGGCGACACCGAGCTGTGCCCCGACCAGATCGGCACGTTCGGCAGCCTCACCATCATGCTCGCCGGGCCGCAGGTGCGACAGGCGGCGGCGGAGGCGCGTACCGCGATCACCGAGATGGCCGCGCAGCGCTTCGGCGTGGCGGCGAACGAGATCGTCACGGCGAACGGCGTCGCGCGCGCCCCGAACGGTCAGCAGGCGACGTACGCGCAGCTCGTCGGCGGCAAGGCGCTCGACCGGACCCTCTCCGGCAAGGCGACGCTCAAGACGCCGGACAAGTTCAACGTGATCGGCAAGCCGGTGCCGCGCGTGGAGCTGCCGGCGAAGGTGTTCGGCACGCACGAGTACATCCAGAACCTGCGCGTCCCCGGCATGCTGCACGCGCGCGTGCTGCGGCCGACGCTGCCGGGCGCGGCGCCGCTCGCCATCGACGAGAGCGGCCTCAAGGCCATTCCCGGCGCGCGCGTCGTGCGCAAGGGCAACTTCGTCGCCGTCGTGGCCGAGCGCGAGGAGCACGCGATCCGCGCGGCGCAGGCGCTGAAGATCGAGTGGGGCGCCGGCACGCCCTTCCCCGAGCCCGCGGCCGTGCCGCGCATCCTGCGCGCGACGCCGGCCGAGGAGAAGGCACTCGCCGCCAACGGCGATGCGCCCGCCGCGCTCGCCTCGGCCACCCGCAGGCTGGAGGCCGACTACGACGTGCCGTTCCAGCTCCACGCATCCATCGGGCCCTCGTGCGCCATCGCGGACGTCCGCGCGGACCGCGCGACGCTCTGGTCGCCCACGCAGACCTCCTTCCTCACCCGCGGCAGCGTCGCCACGCTGCTCGGCATGCAGCCCTCGCAGGTCCGGCTGATCTGGACGGAGGGCTCGGGCTGCTACGGCCAGAACGGCGCCGACGACGTCACCGCCGACGCCGCGCTCTGCTCGCAGCTCGCGGGCAAGCCTGTGCGCGTGCAGTGGTCGCGGCGCGACGAGCACCTGTGGGAGCCGAAGGGCCCGGCGATGACCATGACCGTGCGCGGCGCGCTGGACGCGGCGGGCAACGTCGCCGCGTGGGACTTCGTCGTATACAGCCCGAACCACGCGCTGCGCCCCTTCGGCGGCGCGGCGGGCAACCTGCTCGCGGGCGAGGAGCAGGGCATGTCCAAGCGCTTCATCCAGGCCGGCGCGGACCGCAACGCGCGCCACAACTACACCTTCCCCAACAGCCGCGTCACGCTGCAGCTCCTCTCGGGCTCGCCGATCCGCTGCTCGTCGATCCGCGGCCTCGGCTCGCCGCAGAACACCTTCGCCAACGAGTCGTTCATCGACGAGCTGGCGGCGCTCGCCGGTGCGGACCCGCTCGAGTTCCGCATCCGCCATCTGCGCGACGAGCGCGCCATCCACGTGCTGCGCGAAGTGGAGCAGCTCGCCAAGTGGCAGCGGCGCCCGAGCGCGCAGCGCCCCGACGGCCGCGGGCGCGGCGTGGCGTTCGCGCAGTACGACAACAACGCCGCGTACGTGGCGATGGTGGTGGACGTGCGCGTGGACGCCGATGCGCGGGTGCGCGTGGAGCGCGTGGCGGTGGCGCACGACTGCGGCCTCATCGTGAACCCCGACGGCGTGCGCAACCAGATCGAGGGCAACGTGGTGCAGACGCTGAGCCGCGCGCTGATCGAGGACATCCGCTACGACCGGCGCGGCCTGCGCAGCGTTGACTGGGCCACCTACCCGATCCTGCGCTTCTCCGACCTGCCGGACGAGATCGCCATCAAGCTGGTGGACCGGCCGACGGTGCGCGCGGTGGGCGCGGGCGAGCCGGCGGCCTCGCCGGTCTTCGCCGCGGTGGCCAACGCCATCTACGACGCGACCGGCGCGCGGCTGCGCAGCGTGCCGTTCACGCCGGAGAAGCTGCGGGCGGCGCGGGCGTCGGCGCGCGCGTAGCGCGGGGCGGCGGCGCCGCTCAGCCCTCGGGCACCAGCAGCTCGCGCCGCGCGAGGCCGATCGCCGTGCGCACCGTCAGCGCGGCGATGAGCACCGTCGCCAGCGCGAGCAGTGCGGCGCCGAGCCATGCGAGCGCGGGCTCGTGCGTCATCTGCGCCATCACCAGCGTGGCGACGGTCAGCGCCGTGGTCGGAAACCCGTAGGCCCACGCCGAGAGGTAGAAGCGCGCGCGCAGGAAGCGCATGGCGTTGCTCGCGAGCAGCAGCGCGAACGCGACGGCGGCGTAGTAGAGGATGCGCGCGAAGCCGTCGACGGCGCCGCTCAGCGCGACGTAGCCGAGGAACGACGCGGCCGGGGCGGCCACCAGGATGAAGAGCGTGGGCTGCAGGCGCTCCGGCAGCGCCGGCAGGAAGATGAGCCGGTGCATCACCAGCGTGAGCAGCACCACCCAGTACACCACGCCGGTGGCGAAGAAGAACCACGAGAGCTCCGGATGCCCGAAGCGCACCCCCGCGATGGGCACCAGCACGTTGCCCACCGCCGGGATGAACCACGCCGGATTGAGCTGCGCCAGCTCCAGGCCCGGGCGGTGGATCCAGGCGTTGATCACGAACACCGTGAACGCGAGGTGGGCCGTCGTGCCCACGATCCAGAGCACGCGCGCGGCGACGAAGTAGCGCTCGACGATCATGAGCGAGATGAGGATGATCGCGACCGACAGGGTGGGGAAGAAGTTGACCTTCACCGGATGCCGCAGCTCCTCCAGCACGTCGGCACGGTGCGCGAGGACTTTCTGCAGGTACGTGACGCCCACCGCGACGAACGCGATCGCCGTCAGGAGCTCCAGCCAGCAGCTCACCGCGAACCAGGGCTGGAACAGGACCTCGGCGCGCTTCCACCCGAGGGTGAGCCCGGCGTAGCCCATGACCATCGCGAAGAACGAAACCGGAAAGTGGCGCAGGCGCGAGCCCGTGTCGGCGGGTGTCGCGGAAGGGGACGAGGCGGCGGTCGTGGGCATATGGAGGCGGAGGGTAACCGACGGAAATGATCGGGTCGGGAACCACGGTTCCACAAACCGGCCTTGACAGGGGGGCGACGATGGCGCCAAAGTGGAGCCATTGGATCCATTTCGGAGCCAGCCGTGCCCGTGAACCTGTCCGTCAAGAACGTCCCCGACGCGCTGGCCGAGAAGCTGCGCCAGCGCGCGGAGCGCAATCACCGGTCGCTGCAGCGCGAGCTGATGGCGATCCTCGAACACGCCGTCTCGCAGCCGGGCGCGGGCGCGCCGCTGGTCCCCGAGCCGCGGGATCCGAACAAGCGGTACGTCTCGATCGACGAGGTGATGGCACGCGCCCGAGAGCTGTTCCCCGACGACGGGTTCAGCTCCGTGGACTTCATCCGCCGCATGCGCGACGCCCGCTATGGTGAGGAGTGGGCGCGCACGGGCATTCAGCCCGACGTCGAGTGAGCGCCGCGCTCATCGTCGCGGAGCCGCATCCGGCGTACGTCCACCGGCCGAAGCTCGTGGTGGATGCGAGTGTCGTGGCGGCCCTCGTTTTCCTGGAACAGAACCGTTCCGATGCGGCCTCCTGGCTCAGGGGGCGTGCGCTGTGTGCGCCGCATCTGCTCCATGCGGAGATCGCCGGCGCGGGTGCGAATCAGGTGAGGCGGCGCAGACAGTCACCCGACGCCGTCCTCGAAATGCTGTCGCACTTCGAAGCCATGGAGATCGATCGCTACGTCGTCCCGCCGAGCGGCGCGTTCGAAATCGCACAGCGCTACGGCTTGAGCACCTACGACGCCTCCTACCTCTGGCTTGCCGCGAGCCTCGGCGCGCCGCTTGCGACGTTCGATGCAAGGCTAGGTGAAGCGGCGAAGAAGCATCTCGCGGGGGGAGAAAGGCCGGGATAGCAGAACGAGGCAAGCGCACGTTTCGGCCTTCGATCCGAAGTTCGCGCGATGGTCGAGATGCCTTGCGGCGGGCAAAACGGTGGGGATACGATTTTCCCGTCGGCAGCTTCACACCCCATACCAACAATCTCCCCACCGACGAAGAACAGGCTGCCGCGCCTGATCGGTCCTCTTGCAGTCTGACTGAGCGCAGTCCGACGTAACCGATTCCTCGTCGGGGGGAAGCATGGCGTTTTCGCTTCGCGTTCGTCGCGCCGTCCT
>CAZKHE010000067.1:0-23987 GCA_964552535.1 uncultured Enterobacteriaceae bacterium
CCGAGCTGGTGGAGGAGAAGAAGGGCGCGCCCGGCGGCATGCCCGGCGGCATGGGTGGCATGGGCGGGATGGACGGCATGGATATGTAAGTCAGCCGCGCAGCGGCTGACGCATATTCGTCCGGATGGAAGGTCACGAACAGGGGGAGACCGTGGTCTCCCCCCATTACCCCCCGTCCTGAACGACAGCGTCATACCTGGTAAAGCCCCGCTTCGGCGGGGCTTTTCTTTTTGGCTTTGTTCGGGCAGAGCGAACCGGGTTTTCGGGTTTGGGGGATTTTTTCGGGAAGGCTTGGCCCTCATCATGCGATTCACCCGCAAGGGAACTGAAGTCCTGTCAGTCGCCGTCCGATAGGCAATTCGGACGAGCGGCAGGGGGCTCGGACCTTGCATCAGAGCCAGCCACGCGGGCCCGCGCGACGGGAACGCCAGGAGAATCGACATGGAAATCCGCTTGATCGCCGCCATCGCCGCCGTCGTCGGGACATTGGGCGCGACGCTCGCCGTCGTCGTTCAGGACGGGGAGCGCTTCGTCGGTGCCCACGAAGTCGTGCGCGTCGTCCTCGGCTGACCGACAATTCCGGCGTGATCCGACCCGCTCTCGGACTGCTGTGCGCAGTCGCGCTGCTCCTTGCGCCCGCATTTGCGCGTGCGGACGCGACGCTCGAACCGCCGCAGTCGCTCGACGTGCCCTTCGTCCCCACACCGAACCCGGTGGTGGAGGCGATGCTGCGCCTGGCGGGGGTCAAGGCGGGTGACGTCGTCTACGACCTCGGCTGCGGCGACGGCCGCATCGTGATTGCGGCCGCGCGGCAGAAGGGCGTGCGCGCCGTCGGCGTCGACATCGATCCCCGTCGCATCGCGGAAGCCGAGGCGAACGCCCGGCGCGCCGGCGTGGCGGACCGGACGCGCTTCATCCGCCAGGACCTGTTCGATGCCGACCTGCGCGAGGCGAGCGTCGTCACCCTGTACCTGCTCCCGTCCCTGAACGTGAGGCTGCGCCCGAAGCTGCTCGCCGAGCTCAAGCCGGGGACGCGCATCGTCTCGCACGGCTTCGACATGGGCGACTGGAAGCCCGCCAAGGTCCAGCGCGCCGCCAACAGCGACATCTATCTCTGGATCGTGCCCGACCGGGCCCGCTGAACCCTCTCCCCGGGCGGCCGCTTTGCTACACTGGCCGCGACGAAAGAGTCCGCGCTCGAGAACAACCTGATGCACGCGGACCGAGCTGGAGGAGGGCACGTGCGCATCCTGATCGCCGAGGACGACTCGATCCTGTCCGACGGGCTCTGCCGCTCGCTGCGGCAGGCCGGGTACTCCGTCGACTGTGTGAAGGACGGGCAGGCAGCCGACACGGCGCTGACCACCAGCGAGTTCGACCTTCTGATCCTGGACGTCGGGCTGCCCAAGCTGAACGGGTTCGAGGTGCTGAAGCGCCTGCGCGGCCGCAACAGCGCGTTGCCGGTCCTCATCCTCACGGCGCTCGACGGGGTGAACGACCGCGTGCGCGGGCTCGACCTGGGCGCGGACGACTATCTCGCCAAGCCGTTCGCACTCGCCGAGCTCGAGGCGCGCGTGCGGGCGCTCACGCGCCGTGGCCACTCCGCCTCCAGCGCGGTCCTGAAGCACGGTGAGCTGACCTACGACACGGTGGGCAAGGTGGCCGAGATCCGCGGGCAGATGCTGGACCTCTCCGCCCGCGAGCTGGCGCTGCTCGAGATCTTCCTGCAGCGTCCCGGGCGCATGGTGAGCAAGGAGCAGATCGTGGACCTGCTCTGCCAGTGGGGCGAGGAGGTGAGCACCAACGCCATCGAGGTGTACATCCACCGCCTGCGCAAGAAGCTGGAGAGCGGCGGCGTGAAGATCGTGACCGTGCGCGGCCTGGGCTACTGCCTCGAGAAGCTGCATGGCAGCCGAGAAACAGCATAAGCAGCACTCGGTCTTCGGCGAGATCGTCGACTGGACGCTCGCCCCGCTGCTGATCCTGTGGCCGATCTCGATGGCGATCCAGTACTTCCTCGCCTACACCATCGCCAACAACGCCTACGATCGCGAGCTGCAGAACCGGGTGTTTGCCCTCGCACGGCAGGTGGCCTACGAGAAGGGCAGGGTGACGGTGAGCCTGCCGCCGGCGGCCGCCGCGGTGCTGCGCTTCGACGAGGTGGACGAGATCTTCTTCCAGGTGCGGGACCAGAAGAACGAGGTGGTGGCCGGCGACAAGGCGCTGCCGCTGGTCGACTTCTCCTACGAGCTCGAGCCCAACGCCGTCTACTTCCGCGACGACGTCCTGCCGCAGCACGAGGTGCGCATCGCCTACATCTTCGCCCAGGTCCCCGGACTCTCCGGCGCCGTCCTCGTGCAGGTGGCCGAGACCAACAACAAGCGCTCCAACCTGGCGAGCCAGATCATCGGCGACGTGCTCGCGGCGCAATTCATCATCGTGCCGGTGGCCCTGCTCTTCGTGTGGCTCGGCCTGGAGAAGGGTCTGGAACCATTGAACGAACTGCAGCAGCAGATCCGGCGGCGCAAGCCCGGCGACCTGCACCCGATCCGCGAAGGCGACGCGCCCGAGGAGGTGCGCCCGCTGATCCGGTCGATCAACGACCTGATGGCGCGGCTCGAGGCGAGCATGAAGGCGCAGCAGCGGTTCGTCGCGGACGCCGCGCACCAGATGCGCACGCCGCTCGCCGGGCTGAAGATGCAGGCGGAGCTCGCGCTGCGCCAGCGGGACGCGCACGGCGTGCAGCAGTCGATGCGCCAGATTGCGGCGAGCGCCGACCGTGCCTCCCACCTGATCAACCAGCTCCTGCTGCTCGCCCGCGCCGATGCCGACGCCCCGCCGCCGATGACGCGCATCGACCTGGAGCGGGTGGCCCAGCAGCAGACGCTCGAATGGGTGCCGCGTGCGCTGGAGCGGGAGATCGACCTCGGCTTCGAGGGGGCGGAGCAGCCCTGCTTCATCGACGGCAATGCGCTGCTGCTGCAGGAACTGGTGAACAACCTCCTCGACAACGCCCTGCGCTACACGCGTCCGGGGGGCAGGGTGACCGTCCGCGTGCGGCAGGAGGACGACGCCGCGGTGCTCGAGGTGGAGGACAACGGGATCGGCATCGACGAGGCCGACATGGACCTCGTGTTCGAGCGCTTCTATCGGGTCCTCGGCACCGAGACGGAGGGCTCCGGCCTGGGCCTCGCCATCGTCCGGGGCATCGCCGACCTCCATCGGGCGAGGGTGCGCCTGGCGCCGAATCCGAACGAAAAAAGAGGAACAATTGCACGCGCCGCCTTCCCTCGCAGCGAGGCGCAGGTCCGGCCGCTGCGACCCGCCGCCTGAATGAGAAAAACGCCTCGGCCAGTGTGCGGAACGCCGTGGAAGAATGGCCTTCCTACTACACGCATCCGCGATGACGGAGGGCCTCATGGAGACATCGGCGCTTGCGCTAAAGACGGAGAAGGGCCAGGAAGAGATTCGCAGCCGCGCACACGGCTTGCCGCAGAAGCTGCGCACGCTGCTCATCATGGTGGACGGGAAGAGCTCGATCGGGCAACTGCTCGCGCGCTTTCCCGGGGTCGCCGAGATCGAGTCGAACCTGCGCCTGCTCGTCGAACAGGGCTTCATCACGCTGTCCGGGGCAGCGGCGCTGGCCGCCGGCGGCGGCTCCCGCGGGGCTGCGCCCGGCGTGACGGTGGAAACGCGCGAGCTTGCGCTCTCCGGCCTCACGCGCATGATCATCGAGGCGGTCGGTCCCAATGCGGATCTGGTGACCGGGGACCTGGAGCGGGCACGGACGCGTGCCGAGGTCGATGCCGCGGTCAAGCGGTGCGTGAACATGATCGACGGCTTCGCCGGCGCGAAGAAGGCCGGCGCCTTCGCGGAGCGCGCACGCGCCTATACGGAGCGCTGGATCACCCAGTGAAGCCGGGGGCCGGGGCGCGTCCGTGATCGGGCGCGCCTGGGCCCTGATGCGCGATCCGAGCGGCGCGTGGCGCCGCATCGCGGCGGCGGCCGATCCGGTCGGCCGCGTGGCGCTTGCCTACGTCGCGCCGATGTCCGTGCTGCCGGCAGTCGCGTGGATCGCCGGGTCGTTCGCGTTTCCCGACGACATCGGCGGCGCTGCTGCGGCCCGCGATGCGCGAGCGATCCTCCTGTCCGGGTTGTGGACCTTCCTCGGCTCGCTCATCACGGTGGCGCTGCTCGCCGCCGCCATTGCCGCAGTGGCGCCCATGTACGGAATACGCCGGGACTATTCGGGCGCCTTCCGGGTGGCGGCCTTCGCCCTGACGCCGATCTGGCTCGCGGGCGTCCTGCTGGTCAAACCGGTCCTGCTTCTCGCGCTTCTGGTTGCTGCGATGCACGCCTGCTTTCTGCTGCACGCCGGACTCCGCGGCGTGCTCGGCGTCCGCGAAGGCGACGCCTCGGAATACGTCGCGGTAAGCCTGTTCCTCACCGGCGTGGCCAGCACCTTCGTGGGCGGTTCGCTGGCTTTTCTCGAGCTTTTCTAAGCACTTGCTGCTGCGGCGCAGCATGAGGAAACGTCTTGCAGTAAGGTTTGCGTAAGTTTCCGCCAACACAATTTAATCGCCAAAAAGTTAACAAAAAGAACAAGCGAGAACCCGGGTCATCGGGCCGATCCACCCATCAGACGGAGGATTTCCATGGAGCTGTCGCAACGGCACCAGGAGTACTGGCGTAAGAACGTCACCATTACGCTGATACTGCTGGCGATCTGGTTCGTCGTCACGTACGTCGTCGGGTTCTTCGCCCGCGACCTGCAGTTCAACTTCTTCGGCTGGCCGTTCGCGTTCTACATGGGCGCGCAGGGCTCGCTGATCATCTACGTCCTGATCATCTGGTTCTATGCGCGGTACATGAACAAGATGGACCAGGAATACGGCGTGGACGAGGGAGACTGACATGGCGACGCAGAGCCAATCGGCATTCAACGCACAGCTCAAGAAGGTCTACGCCTGGTACACGGGCGGCTTCGTCGTCTTCGTGGTGGTGCTCGCCATCCTCGAGGCGATGGGTCTGCCGCGGAACTGGATCGGCTACATCTTCCTGCTCGCGACCGTCGGCCTGTACGCGGGCATCGGCATCATGAGCCGGACCGCGGACGTCGCGGAGTACTACGTGGCCGGACGGCGCGTGCCCGCGATGTTCAACGGCATGGCGACCGGCGCCGACTGGATGAGCGCGGCCTCGTTCATCGGCATGGCCGGTACGCTGTACCTCACCGGCTACGGCGGCCTTGCGTTCATCATGGGCTGGACCGGCGGCTACTGCCTGGTGGCGCTGTTCCTCGCGCCCTACCTGCGCAAGTTCGGCCAGTTCACGATCCCGGACTTCCTCGGCGCGCGCTACGGCGGGAACCTAGCCCGCTTCATCGGGGTCTGCGCGGCGATCCTGTGCTCCTTCACGTACGTGGTGGCGCAGATCTACGGCGTCGGCCTCATCACCACGCGCCTCACCGGCGTGGCGTTCGAGCTCGGGATCTTCCTCGGCCTCGGCGGCATCCTGGTCTGCTCGTTCCTGGGCGGCATGCGGGCCGTCACCTGGACGCAGGTCGCGCAGTACATCGTGCTGATCGTCGCCTACCTGATCCCGGTGATCTGGCTGTCGGTGAAGCACACCGGCTTCCCGGTGCCGCAGCTCGTGTACGGCAAGGTGCTCGAGAAGGTCACCGCGCGCGAAGCCGAGCTGATCAAGGATCCGAAGGAGATCGAGGTCCGCAACATCTTCAAGGAGCGCGCGGCCGAGGCGAACGCGCTGCTGAAGGGGCTGCCGGGCTCGTTCGACACCGCGCGCGCCGATCTCACCAAGAAGCTCGACGACGCTAAGGCCGGCGGAGACGCGAACGCGGTGGCGGCTGCCCAGAAGGCGCTCGACGCGTTCCCGAAGAGCGCCGACGAGGCGAAGACGCTGTGGACCCGGCAGGCAGGGGCGGCGGCACGCGCCAATCCGCCGCTGCGGCACGCGGAGGCCTTCCCCGGGCCCAACGAGAAGGCGCAGGAGGTCTCGCGGAAGAACTTCCTCGCGCTCATCTTCTGCCTCATGGTGGGCACGGCGGCACTGCCGCACATCCTGATGCGCTACTACACGACGCCGTCGGTGAAGGAAGCGCGGGAATCGGTGACCTGGTCGCTGTTCTTCATCTTCCTGCTGTACTTCACCGCGCCCGCGCTGGCGGTCCTGGCGAAGTTCGACGTGTACACGGCGCTGGTCGGGACGGAGTTCGCCAAGCTGCCGGCCTGGGTCGCATCGTGGTCGCGCGTCGATCCGGCGCTGCTGTCGATCACCGACGTGAACCGCGACGGCATCGTGCAGCTCGCGGAGATCGCGATCGGCGGCGACATCGTGGTGCTGGCGACGCCGGAGATCGCGGGCCTGCCGTACGTGATCTCGGGTCTGGTCGCCGCGGGCGGCCTGGCCGCGGCGCTCTCCACCGCGGACGGCCTGCTGCTCACCATCGCCAACGCGCTGTCGCACGATCTCTACTACAAGATGATCGATCCGCACGCGTCCACGCAGCGCCGCGTCACGCTGTCGAAGATCCTGCTGCTGGTGGTGGCCCTCGCGGCTGCCTACGTCGCAAGCCAGAAGCCGGCGGACATCCTGTTCCTGGTGTCGGCGGCGTTCTCGTTCGCGGCGGTGGCGTTCTTCCCGGCGCTGGTGCTCGGCATCTTCTGGAAGCGGGCGACCAAGTGGGGCGCGATCCTCGGGATGGTCTCCGGGCTCGCCGTGACCATCTACTACATGGTCACGACGCAGCCGTGGCTGCGCCGGGTGTTCAACGTCACCTCCCCGGTGGCCGACAACATCTGGTGGGACATCCAGCCGATCTCGGCCGGTGTCTTCGGCGTGCCGCTCGGCTTCGCGGTGATCATCATCGTGAGCCTGCTGACCCCGGCCCCGGACAAGGAGACGCAGGAGCTGGTGGAGCACGTCCGGTATCCGCACCTCAAGGGCGATACCATGGACACGACGGCGACCTGACGCCGGTCCCGTAACGCTGCATGGGCCCGCTTCGGCGGGCCCATTTTTTTGTCATCATCGGGGCGCCATGCAACTCGCACTCCTTGCCGTCGTCATCCTGAAGTCGCTCGCCGAGCTCTCCGCGATGTTCATCCTCGGACAGGGCATCCTCTACGTGCTCGCCGCGAAGAACCGGGAAACGAACCTCTTCTACGGCCTCTTCCGCGTCATCACGAAGCCGCTGTACGCCGCGACGCGCGCGATCACCCCGCGTGCGATCCTCGACCGCCACATCCCCTACGTGACGCTGATCCTGATCTTCTGGATCTGGGTGTTCGCCACCTACATGAAGATCGACCTGTGCACGTCCGGTCAGGTGCAATGCGAGCAGGGGGTCGGCACACCGGGCGCTCAGTAGCGCGGCGGCCCCGGCTTCCCCTATAATTCCGCTTCTTCGCCGCGCGTTCCCCGCGCGGCACGCCGTCCAGGCAAGGCCAAGTAGCTCAGTTGGTAGAGCAGCGGACTGAAAATCCGCGTGTCGGTGGTTCGATTCCGCCCTTGGCCACCACGATTTCTCAGGATCCGCGTGCCGGTGTGCCGACTAAAGCATAAGTTTGCACTGAGCGCAGCTTTATGCTTCAGTCGCGCATTGTGCACGCTTTTGCCTCAATGGACTTGCTTCACCGGGGCTTCGCGTTGCCCCGGGCAATCGTCAGTGGCGCGCGTAGCAGTGTGCGCCCCGCCACGAGGATGCAGGTCTCGAACTAAAGATCAATCAGCCAAGTTGTGGCGTCCCATGAAGAGCACGGAAGCGCACGGCCAGACCAGGCAAAGCACCGGGCGCGATAGCGTCGCCTGGACTAGGGTCACCGGCTGCCGCGGACTAATCGGCGTGGTGTGACGATATCGGACACCTTGACAATCCCCGTTTTCTTGAGGTTTCTCACAGTGGCGGGCTTTCCTGCGACGCTTAGTACCGCACGCGCCCGCTGCAGGCGTTCTGCTTTTTCGCGATCAGATTCCGCCTTGCGCAAAGACATGATCTCCCTCCGTTGTTCCTTCAGTTCTTCGCACTCGGTAGGGAAGCGCCTCAGCAGCACACCGACGCTGACCCCAAGCGATCTCGCGAGCGGTATGAGGCCCTGGGGTGGCGCGAACGTGTCGGTCTTCCGCGACACCAGGCGCTGACGCAGAGCGGCGCGAATCTGAGAGAGTCGATCGGGAGGGGGGCGGGCGTGTCGTCTATCGAGTGCTTGCGGTGTCCCCGCTCTCCAATATCGCGGGTCAGTCAACTCCGCCTGAGGCGACCCCAGGTGAGCCGGCGGGATGTCAAGCTTGTATGCAAGGTCGACGAGCGAAGCCCACGTTGGTGCCGAGGCCCGCTTGATCCAATTTTTCGGGCTTGATCCTGCGATTCCTATCGCAATGGCGAAAGGACGCTCCAGCCCTCGAAAGTGAAGCGACATCAGCCGCGAAACGTTGTTTGCGAAGTGCTTTGCGGATAAATCCTCCTCGTGCATTTGCGCGGAGATGATGTCCATGGCGGCTCGCGCAGCCCAGAGCGCCGGTTCGAGCGACGATTCCTCAAGTTTGCTTGGACTTTTGCGCGCCAAGTCCGCCCCGCAATGCTCGCAGAAATCGAGGAACGGGAACTTCGGCAGATAACGCTGCCCTCTCTCGCATCGTTGGCAAAGCAGCATCAGGAGCTTACGGTGCCACGTGCAGACGGTGCTCGTACGTGGATACGTGTACAACGCATCCCAGGCAGGTATGGAAGTCGTACGAGCCTCCAAATAGCACTGAGGACACCACGGCCGGGAAGGGTGGAGAAAATGCTTGCCTGCCGGGTCGCAGAGTCGCTCCAGCCCTGCGTAGGTCATGCGCTCGGCGTCTGGGATGAACGCGCAATCCGACACGGCTTTCGCACTGGCGTGGGCAACCGCGCCGTAGCTGTTTATTAACTGTGACTCGCCAAATCTCACCCGTTTCCAACGATGGTTGAGTCTTTCCTCGACGGGTATCAGAACGGTTGAGAACAGGGTGTAAGGGGAGCAGCGGTGTTGGAGCGCTATTCGCGCGATATAGCTCGTCAGCGACTCTATTCCCCCAGCCCCTCGTCTTCTGGGTATCGCGGGACCGAGCGTCGGTGTGGATGCATCCGCGGGCACTAGCGTCGCCTTGCTCATAGGCCTACTGGGTCCCGAGTCGGACGTCTGTGCCCTGGTCGAGCCGTGTTTCTGCCCTTCGCCTTGGATGTTGATGGCTCGATGCCTGAGGACGAGAAAAGCGATCTGAGGTGCTCTTTGAAGTAGACGCGGGCTTCATTTTTCGCGCGGTTGTATTGAATCAAGTCTTGGACGATTCCGACGATTTGCCTTGGGTGCAATGCGACGGCCTCCATGTCGCGCCACTTGATGTCGGTCTTTCCCAGTCGGATCGACCGCACCAGTGCGCGATCAAACCACTCATGCCCTAACCCGAGCAGACCCAACGTACCCTCGCGGAACTCCTGCCGCTTGTCGGTCAGCGAGAAGTCAACTCGCAGTTTCATTCCGCGGAGGCTTTCGATCTTGTCCACGATTGATCCGAGTCCTGCTTCGAAGAGATCCCACTCGTTCTCTCCATAAGGACTCAACCAAATCGGATAGACCCGCTTGGAGATGGGGCCGCTCTGCTCGAAAATGTCGGCGAGCTCGGTAGTGCCGAGGAGGACAAAGTGCGCTTTGCAAGAGTTGCTTCGACTCTTTAGGGAATCGTACTGGGAGAACAGGCCGTTTCGGGAGGCTGGTCGGCGCAGGTGGTTGGCTTCGTCCAGCAAGACCCCCTTAACGCGGTTTCGCTCGAGGGCCTCGTACAGCACTGCTCTGTGTTCGGCCACGGTCAGACGTTGCACCGAGTAGATGGCGCTTGTGTCGCCCTGGTCTAGTCGGCCGCGAAGCTCGTCAACGTTGATCTTCTTCGCTGCGCACGGCTCCCGGAGCGCAGTCAATGCCGGCACGTAGAGATCGTCGCGCCATTTGAAGGTCCCGTGCTCCGGTGCAGCAAGCTCCAAGCACAGCAGGGTCGACTTCTTGTCTGGAGGCACTTTCTCCATCGCCAGGGAAAACTGGTACTTGAACTCCCGGACGAGCGCAGTCTTTCCGGATGCGGTGGGCCCCAGGACCGCTGTGATGCTCTCCTGCTCGCCGTATTGCATCCGCTCCGCGATCTGGTCCAAACACTCTTGAAACCTGCGATGAAGAATCAGATCGTCCCGATACTGTTGCACGACAGGGTGTTCGTCGATTCCCTGCTCTGCAAGATGCTCGATTGCGGTCTTGTGTGCCATCAATCACCTGTTCGTTTGCGGCGCGATATGGGCGCGAGGTGCCGGTCGCGTGAACTGACGTTCTCGCTGGCGTTCGCAGTGCCGGCTGCTGTCGCGTCAAGATTGGTTGGCTCTGATTCCCTTGCATGTGTTGCAACGTCTGATTCCCGTTCTTGTGGCACGTTTTCTTCCGAGGGCGAGGGAGACTCCGATGCTAGTTCCTGATAGTGCTCGCCCATCGCAACCAAGAAATCGCGGTTCGCGTCCGAGTGATTGGCCGATCGCGCGAGGAAAATGCGCTCGTCGAGGTAGTAACGAAGATTTCCAGGGGGCAGCCGTCGTCGTTGACTATCGATCAACTCGCAGCGGTGCATTCGCCCGGCGAGCCTTGCGTAGATGTATGAGGGATCTTCGGGGTCGTATAGTGGAAGGTCGGTTAACTTCTTATGATCCGTTCCGACCATTTCTGAGCAGTAGTAGTTATGCGTGTTCAAGCGAATACCGTCCCTCTGACGCATCAGTCCTCCATGCTTACGTGCCAACACCAGGGTTTGATACAGCGCGTGTTCATCAAACGCCACGGGCTTTCCCCATGCATTGCCTTGCGTGATCGCGGCGTCTTGCAGTCGACGCGACGGGGTGTCTTGGATGCCCGAATGCCAGCCCTTTGGATAAGTCACGAAGAGCATCTTTTCAAGCGCAGAGGCAAGGCTCGGGACTGTCTGTAGCGCTAGATTCCGCGGGTCGTGGGTGGAGGTGCTCATGCGTGGCGTCTTGAGGACCTCGTTGCTTCCATGGACGACCTTCGTCAGATGATGGTTGATATTGAGGTTTAGCCTTTCGACGGGGTTGCCGTATCGCGGCTCAGACTTCGGGCGGAAACCGTGGCCACATCCGTATCTTGCTAAGTACTTTTGCACACGCTCGGATCTGAACTCAGACCCTCCATCGGTAATGGTCATCAACGGCAGACGGCCGTGGCGGCGAATCATGTCGCGGAGGGCCATCATCACGCCCGCGTGGCTCGGGGCCAGCATAGAGAGCCAGAATCCGAGGACGAGGCGGGTGAAAGCGTCGATCGCGAGCGTGATCCACGGTTTCCCCAAGAGCTCCGCGGAGTTGAAGCGGCGACAGAACACGTCAGCGCTCAGATGGTCGATATGAACGACCGCGAACGGTGAATCACCTTCCGGGGGGCCCTGTCGGAGGTGTGGCCCTCCGGTTGCGCGAGCAGCCTTCTCGGGATAAGCCGCTCGTATCCCCTCGCGGTCCTTGGTCATCTCGTACCGGTCAGTGGCGTTCCAACGGTCCATGAAAGAACCGAAACTTCTCTCCTGGACGGCTTCCCGATTGCACAGGCTTACGTAATACGCGTAGCCCGCGTGAGGTTCTCGGGGCACCTTGTCTCGAAGCCACTTGAATGCGAGCTCGAGAATCTCCTGCTCGCGTGGTTCAGTACGCGCTTGGCGGTTGCCCTTCTTGTCGTTTCTTGGAATCAGCCCGACGAAGCCGCTGCCAAAGAGCGCTTCGCCGCCGCGATACTGTGCCCTCCATGCGTAGTAGGTTCGACTTGGGACGCCGGCCTCTGCCAGGGACATGCCTGCATCAATCGATTCGAGAAGCTTCAGCTTGCGGATTGCGCTCTCGATCGAACGCTCGGAGGCGGCTCGGAGGACCTCCAAGCTGGGGTTGTTGGTGCCAACTTCGCTAAGGATAGTAATCTCGCCTTTCTCGATGAGGCGCCGGAACTCCGTCTGTGCGAGTTCCAGAACGGGTTGTCCCGGCACAAGTAGATATACCGATGCGTCTGTTCGGTTGAGGACCCGGCAAGCCAGCTCACCCCACACGAGGCGCGCCCCGATCGGAAGCGAACCGGGGTCAACCGCGCGGTTGAAGGTCGACGCGGCGGTGCGTTGTAGCGCCGCGTGCGCATCGAATGCGACCTGCGTCCGGTAGACGTTACAGCTGTCGGGAAGCGCGAGAGGCTCTTCGTCGAGTGCGAGATACCAAAGGCCTTGAAAGTGTCCGGAGTACACGACCTGCGGGTCTCCGACGATGCATATCGCCTCGCTGAGAGGCAGCACCGGCAGATTTGCTAGGTGCGACTTCAGCAGCTCACTTGTGCTCGTGGGTACATCGATCGCACGTTCGAGTCTCGGCTGTAGGAAAGCGATGTTTCGCACCAGTCCCGGCGAGAGGTCGTACTCGCTTAGCACGCGATACCCGAGTCCGAGCTCCTGCAAGCGCTCACGAACCGGCGGCTGATCCCAGCTGTGTGGCCCCGTCTGGATCCAGCGATACGGCTGCTCTAGGGCGAGCTCCTGCAGGTTCTGGGATGGTTTGTAGTCGACGGCACCCGCCCAGTCACGCAGGAGAAGTAGAAAATCGATTACTGTTCGCGCTCCAGCGCTGCGGCCGGATGGAAGCGTGTATTTGATCTTCGCCTCGAGCGCCTGATCCCAGATCTCCAAGCAGTTTGGGTCGTGTTCCCACTGGAGGACCAGCGCCAGTTCGCCGGTCGAGCTTTCCCATTGGATGGTGTGCGACATCTTGGTACTGGGAAAGGTGCCGCACATGTTCCCGCGCGTGTTCGTAACGCGTCTCACGGGCGCGCTTGAACGGATCCGGGCGATCAGTGCCTTTGCCGCCTCGGGCAGCTTGAGTCGTTCGGCCCACGCCTCGAACTCTTCGTTGGTCAGCACGTCTTGCTTTCCCCAGGGCTCTGCTTGGCTCGACTGTCGACTCGCCGGACCGGCGAAGGGACCGGGCGACCGGTCCGAAGACAAGTCGAACCTATGAGTGGGGTAGCTGGATCGCGCTTCGCAGGCAGTCGGCCGGACTGGGCAGCAGCTTGTCCAGGCTTTGGCCGGCGAATAACGGGGGCAAAACGCGCCCCTTGACGGGCGGTGGCGGGATCGGGATACTGAGGATTCCTAGGTCGCTCAGTTCTCCGCTGATCGTCACCAGCGCCGCGTGGACCCCACGGTTCTATGCGGCGTTGTTCTTTTCTACATGGGCGTTTTCCTCTAGCTGAGTTTGCCGGTGCTCGCCAGTGCGTCGAGCAGCGCATTGAGGCGACCGCGCAGTTCGTCAGTCAGCCGTTGCGTTGCGATTAAGCGCGCCATAGCCTCGAGCAGTTCGACGCCTTCGAAGTTGTTGTCTAGTCCGCGTCGCAGATTGCGTAACCCCTGATCCAACGCGGCCAAGCGCTTCATCTCGTCGCGTTCGTCTGGCGTCGCCTGGAGTGCGCACAACAGGCGCTCCATGATGTCTTCCCGGGGCGGCTTGCGGCGCCCGGCCTCCAGACTGGCGACGTACGACGGATCCAACCCCGCCGAAGCGGCCACCTCGTTCTGTCGGAGGCGTCTGCTGCGTCGCAACATCAGCAGACGCCCGCCGAAAAGATTTTGTGCGTTGCAGTGGAGCAAGTTCGTCCGCCTACGTCTTGGCCTTGGTCGGCAGTCTGCGCGGCTTTACATCGTTTTGTCAAGCGGTAAGTGGCTGAACAAAATATAAAAACCGGCCGCAAAGAATCGCGTACATGGTATTTCATACACGATTACATTGGGCGTGGGCGCGGTGTGCGTCCCGTAAACGCCCACGGGGTTGGGGCATGTCCCAGCACGCGGTGTACAAGTCGGTTCCTTGTAAGTGCGTCCATCAGCGCGCCGTCTTCGCGGAAGCGTTCGCGCAGTTGATTAGCGACGTTGCACCATTGGCGCCGGGCGTCGGCCTCGCTCTCCTGGGCGAAGATGAAGCGATCGCCGCAGTGGTGGGCGCGGCGCGCCGCGCGCGCTCACGGTGTCTTCAGTCGGCCCTACCGAGGGCAGGTCGAGCGCTGGGCGAGCGCCGGCGTCTCCGGTTAAGTCATTCACGCCACGCTGTGTCGCGAGCACAGCTTCGGCGGCAGGCTCGCCTTGGTGTACTGCATGCTCACGCAGAGCCCAAGGTTGACAAAGCATGTGTGGAAGTTGACAATAATGTCCACTATGGTTGACAAAAAATGAGCAAGATCCGCGTAGGCGGCGAACCCGTTCGAAAATTTATCGTCGAGCACATTGAGTCTCATCCGGCTGACGTCATTCGCTTGACCGCTGAGAAGTTCGACTGCACTCGTCAAGCCGTACACAAGCATATGCAACGGCTCATCGCGGAAGGTGCCGTTGTCGTTAGCGGGACGACGCGCAGCAGACGATATGCCCTGGCACCCTTGCTGCACTGGCAAAAGCGCTACGAGCTAGCCGATAAACTTTCGGAAGACGTCGTATGGCGAGGGGACGTTGCGCCGTCACTAGGCAAGCTTCCCGAGAATGTCTTGGGCATCTGGCAATACGGATTTACGGAGATGCTGAACAACGTTATCGATCACTCGGCAGCAAGCTACGTGATGATTTCCGCGACGAAAACGGCTGCATCGACGACCATCCAGCTCTACGACGATGGGATAGGTATCTTCAAGAAGATCCAGGCCGCGCTGAACTTGGATGACGAGCGGCATGGCGTGCTGGAATTGGCGAAGGGCAAGTTTACGACCGACCCGGCCAATCACTCTGGTGAGGGCATCTTCTTTACATCCAGGATGTTCGACGAGTTCGACATCCTCTCCGGGGACGTTTACTTTTCCCACGAGTTCGACAAGAAAGAAGACTGGATTCTTCAGCGCGGCGCCTCACGTGGCGGTGGCACTCTTGTGACGATGAAACTTCACAACCACACGGCTCGAACGATGAAGAAGGTGTTCGACAAGTTCGCATCAGACGAAGAATACGGGTTCACGAAGACCGTCGTGCCGGTAAAGCTCATGCAGTACGGCGATGACAATCTAGTTTCACGGTCACAGGCCAAGCGGCTATTGGGGCGCTTCGATCGCTTCAAGGTCGTCATGCTGGATTTTTCGGGCGTCACTTCGATCGGCCAAGCGTTTGCTGACGAGGTCTTCCGCGTATTCAGAAGCAAGCATCCTGAGGTAGAGCTCATTCCGATGCACGCTTCGTCAGAGGTTCGTCACATGATTTCTCGGGCGGAGTTTTTGGGCAAAAGCGGGGCTGCCTAAAGTTCATCGCGATCGGCTTTTGTTCAAGCGAAGCAGCGGGCAGACTGCCCCGAAGACGGGCGGGCTATAAGCGAGAAGCTAGAAGGGTGCGGAGGGCACGCTGATGCCAGAGCATTTCGTCTCGACGTGGAAGCGTGCGCAGCTCAAGGAGCGCTCGGCCGCGCGGGAGCGCTGCGTCAATCTCTGTAACGTCGTCGGGCAGCCCGAGCCCGCGGAGGTTGTTCCTACGGGGACTGGTACTGCTTCGAGGGCGACGCCAAGAAGGTCGGCGGTGGTGAGGCGCTGGGCTGACGTTAACGCGCAGCCACTTTCGCCGTGACTACAAGGGCAAGCGCGCCGACCTCGCCTGCGCGCTCGTGCCCTGCAGCGCTACGCGCTCGCGTTGGAGAGCCTTCCGACCTGGACCGTATCGAGATCCACACCAACTGGACCAACTACGGTTCACCAGGCATACCAGATCCCGCTCTACAGTACGCCGTCATGACTCGCCCTAGCAGCCACGTCTCCCCATAAACCTACACCTTTGTGAGACGGGCAGGTCGAGCGCTACACTGCGTCCGCTACCCGCGAAGGTTCGAAGCCGTGCCGCCCGATCACGAGCCCCTCGACCGCTTCCGTCTTCTCATCGCGAAGTCGGTTTTGAAGCGCCACACGCTGGCGCAGATCCGCTCGCACTCGATAAGCGTCCTTGCTCGATGGCGTTCCGCCGGCGCCTCGTGCGCGGGATACGAACGATGGGAACAGGTTCTCAAGGAGAAGGACGACGGTCCACTGCTGGCCGCGATGACCGGACTCGACCAGGCGAGCGTCGAGCTGCGCCGCTCGATGCCCTGGGCGGGCCTGCTTCCGTGGAAGCTCGTTGACGCGCTTGGACGCCGCGCCGGCGTCGGCGCGCAGGTCCAGGTCGCGCAGGGGCCGGAGCGCTATAGCGTCACCGTTGTCCCCGGCGGACCGAACGCGGACTCGGTGTCGATCGCGGTGGTCGACGAGCTCACGGGCCGGCGGCTGGGGGCGTCCGGGTCGCACGCCGGCGCCCCGCAGCTGGTGGCCGTGCTCATCGAGGACCATCGGGAACGGCGCGAGGCGGACGCGCCGGCGCCCGAGTGCTGAGCGGGCGGTGGCGCGATGTGGAGGAAGGCCGACCTACTTCCTGAATGGGAGCGTTTCCTGAGTCGTGTCGCGCGGCGGGGATATCTCATCCCCGTCGGCGGGGAGGCGTTTGTCGACCCGCCCCGCCTTGGCGAAGCGCTGATCGTGCTCGAGGCCGTGGCGGGATGCAAAGGGGCTCGTGTCCCGTCCCCGGTGTCGATGATCGGCGGCCGGGACTTCATCGAAACGGGCGTTCTTCGGATCGAGCGTGATGAGCCGTTGGAAATGCAGAGCGTGACCCGCGACGGCACGGCCATCGCCGTGCCCACGGAGGCCGAGGTGCTGCGGATCAAGGCGGTGTTGATCCTCTCCCGCAACCTCTCGGACGACTATCTCGATTTCTCGATCCTGGCCAAGCGCATGGGCGAAGAACGGGTCGCGCGCGCCCTGGAGTCGCTGGACCGGCTCTATCCGCAGGACAGCGGGGAGTCATCCTTGCAGCAGTTGCTCGCGCAGATCGCCAACGCGCTGCCTCACGATTTGCGAGGGGCCCAAGACCTGGACCTCAAGAATTTCGTTTCCCGCCGGCAGCAGTGGCCGGGAGTCAAAGCGTCGTGCGCCGGCCTGGCAGGTGCCATCTTCGACGGGGTTTGCGAGCTGCAGGAAGCGAAGGAACTCTTCTCCGGAGGCGGAGGGCGCATGGACGTCTACCTCGACACCGAGTTCACGGATTTCACCAACGCTCGACTGATCTCGCTCGGCATGGTCGCGGCGAACGGCGAGACGCTCTACCTCGAGATCAACGACACCTGGACGCGGGCGGACTGCAGCGAGTTCGTGCGCGAGGTGGTGCTGCCCCTGCTCGAGGGCGGCGAGCACGCCTGTACCGCGGCGGAGGCCGACCGGCGTACGCGCGCCTTCCTGGAGCGCGTTGCCGCCGAAAGCGGCGTTATGCTCATCAGCGATTCCGAGATCGACCTCGTGCTGTTGGGTCGACTCTGGGGCGAGGCGGGAAAGCCGGCGGTGGTCACCGACGCCGCGGTGATCACCCTCGGCATGCCGCAGGAGATGGCGCGGGAGGATGCCTACGAAGCCCTGCAGCTGCGACGTCACCACGCGCTGGACGACGCGATTGCCCTAAAGCGGGGACGACTGATGAGCGGCGCCTGATAGGTGCCGACAACATACTTAGCCAACGTCCACGCCACCGGGCTTCGGCGGGAGCGACGCAGCGCTCCATGACGTGAGGACAAACCTCTCGAACCTGTAGCCGGTGTTTCCCCGGTGCGCGCGACGCCGGCTGCCCGCCGCTTGCCGCCTCCTCAGCGGTAGTAGTACCTTCGGCTAGGTGACAGGGTTTTCTTCCGTGTTCCACAATGCGGATAAGGGATCGCCCTATACGCCGTCAACGTCCCGAGAAAAACTAGCTGTTATGGACGCGATCGTCGCGTGATAACAAGTCCTTAGGACCTGCGCGTACGATCTGCTGAGTCGGTCGGTGTCCGAGCTGTGCCAGAGGCTCGGGTTATGGGGCGGGAGGCTCCGTGGCAGGGCAGGTTCGGGGAGAGGCTGCCGGAGAACCATCCGGGCGCGAGGCCACATCGAGCGGCTATGCCTGCGTGGCCATGCTCGCGCGAATCCATGGTGTCGATGCGGACCCCGTTCGGCTCGCTCACCAGTCTGGCGACGCATCCGGGACGACCACCGCTGGTGCGCTGGTTCTTGCTGCCCGGTCCGTGGGACTAAAGGCCAGAGCAGCACAGGCCTCCCTCGGCAGGCTTGCCACCCTACCGTTGCCGGCGATTGCTAAAGCCGCCGACGGCGGCTTTTTTGTGCTCGCCGGCTTCTCCTCGTCCATAGATGCAAGTGCGCCTGCTTCCACCGGGCGTGTGCTGCTTCATGATCCGCGAGCAGGTCGGCCGGAGGTGATCGACATCGATGAGCTCGAGAAACGCTGGACGGGCGAAGTCGTGCTTGTCGCCTCCCGCGCTTCCGTCGCGGCGGATCTCGCCCGGTTCGACTTCACGTGGTTCATCCCCGCGATCGTCAAGTATCGGCGGCTGCTCACCGAGGTGCTCGTGGCGTCGCTCTTCATCCAGTTGTTCGCACTGCTGACCCCGCTCTTCTTCCAGGTGGTGATGGATAAGGTGCTCGTCCACAAGGGCTTCAGCACCCTCACTGTCATCGGCGTGGCAATGCTCGCCGTCGCGCTCTTCGAGACCGTCCTCTCCGGGCTTCGCACCTACATCTTCGCCCACACCACCAGTCGAATCGACGTCGAGCTCGGCGCCCGGCTCTTCCGGCACCTGCTGCAACTGCCGCTCGCCTACTTCGAATCGCGCCGGGTAGGCGACTCCGTGGCACGGGTCCGGGAGCTCGAGCACATCCGCCAGTTCCTCACCGGGTCGGCCCTGATGGCGGTCCTGGACCTTCTGTTCGCCGTGGTCTTCATCGCGGTGATGGCGTTCTACAGCCTCACGCTGACGGCGATCGTGCTGGCCTCGCTGCCGGTCTACGTGCTCGTCTCCGTGCTCTGCACGCCCATCCTGCGCCGGCGCCTGTCCGAGAAATTCGACCGCGGCGCCGAGAACCAGGCGTTCTTGGTGGAAACCGTGACGGGTATCCAGACCATCAAGGCGATGGCGGTGGAACCCACCGTCACCCGCCAATGGGACAACCAGCTCGCGGGCTACGTCGCCTCCAGCTTCAAGGTGGTGAAGACGGCAACGTTCGCGCACGAGAGCGTCGTCCTCGTCAACCGCCTAGTGACCGTGCTCATCATCTGGCTGGGCGCGTACCAGGTCATCGACGGACTGATGACCGTGGGGGCCTTGGTGGCCTTCAACATGTTCGCCGGTCGCGTCTCCCAGCCGGTAATGCGCCTGGCGCAGCTTTGGCAGGATTTCCAGCAGACCGGCATCTCGGTCAAGCGGCTGGGCGACATCCTCAACGCACGCACGGAGATCGCGCCCAGCGCGCGCACCAACCTCCCTGCCATGCGAGGGGCCATCCGGTTCGACGCGGTGCGTTTCCGCTACCGCGCGGATACCGACGAAGTGCTGCGCGGCGTTTCCTTCGACGCGCAGCCGGGCCAGATCATCGGCATCGTGGGGCGCTCGGGGTCGGGCAAGAGCACCATTGCCAAGCTAATCCAGCGGCTCTACACGCCGGAACGCGGCCGCATCCTGGTGGACGGGACGGACCTGGCGCTCGCCGATACCGTATGGCTGCGCCGTCAGATTGGCGTCGTACTTCAGGAATCGACGCTCTTCGCCCGTAGCGTGCGCGAGAACATCGCCCTCGGCGACCCCGCTACCCCGATCGAGCGGATCATCGCCGCGGCGGAGCTCGCCGGTGCGCACGAGTTCATCATGGCGCTGCCACAGGGCTACGACACGCGCATCGAGGAGCACGGCGCCAACCTTTCCGGCGGCCAGCGGCAGCGCATCGCCCTGGCGCGCGCCCTGATTACCGACCCTCGCATCCTGATTCTCGACGAGGCCACCAGCGCGCTGGACTACGAGTCGGAGCGCGTCATCCAGCAGAACATGGCGCGGATTGCCGGAGGGCGCACGGTGATCGTCATCGCGCATCGGCTCTCGGCGGTGCGCGCGGCCGATCGCATCCTTGTGGTGGAAGCCGGCGAAATCGCTGAATCAGGCACGCATGAGGAGCTCGTTGCCATGGCCAACGGCCACTACCACCGCCTCTGGGCCCTACAGACGGGCCCGGGGATCCGAATGGAGGCGCCGCATGCGGCATAAGCTCGAGGCGGCGGGTGAGCTGGTCGCCCGGTATGGACGAGTCGTACGAGGAAGCTGGCGCGAGCGGGCAGACCGGGACGGCCCGGAACGGGTGCCGCTGGAACGTCAGTTTCTGCCCGCCACCCTTGAGCTTCTCGAGACGCCTGCGCCGGCCGCACCCCGGGCGATGATCTGGATCATCTCCGCGGCCTTCGTCGCGGCGCTCATCTGGTCGATCGTCGGCCGCGTGGATGTGGTTGCTGTCGCGCACGGGAAGATCATTCCCAGCGATCGGGTGAAGGTCATCCAACCACTGGAAACGGCGGTCGTGAGGCGCATACACGTCACCGACGGGCAGCAGGTTCGCGCGGGGGAGGTGCTGATCGAGCTCGATGCGACAGGGTCGGACGCGGACGTGAGCCGCATCCGCGAAGAGTGGTTGTCGGCGCGGCTGGAATCGACGCGCTGGCACGCGTTCCTCGATGCGATGCAGGGCCGGCCAGCGCCGGCGCTGGACCTATCCGTCAAGGAAGCGCCGGCGTCGATGGTGGCCCGCGAAGCGCGCCTGCTGCGCAGCCAAGTCGATGAGTTCCGGGCACGCATGGCGGCCCTCGACGGCGAGATCGGGCGGCGCCAAGCCGAGATCGCTTCGAGCCGGGAGCTGGTTGCGAAGATGGAAGAAACCGTACCCATCGCACGCAAGCGGGCCGACGACCTGAAGCGGCTGGTCGACCAGAAGTTCGCCTCGGAGCATGTCTATCTGGAGCGCGAGCAGGTCCGCATCGAGCAGGAGCGCGATCTCGCTTTCCAGCGCAGCCGCGTACGCGAGCTGGACGAGGCGCTGCGTGAGGCGCAGCGCAAGCAGGACGCATATGTCGCCGAGGCGCGACGTGCGGCCACGGACGCTGGTGCCGGGGCGGAGCGGCGCGCCGCGTCGCTTAGCAAGGACCTGAACAAGGCGGCGCGGCGCAGCGAGCTCATGCAGCTCGCCTCGCCGGTGGACGGCACCGTGCAGCAGCTATCCGTCCATACGGTCGGCGGGGTCGTGTCCGAGGCACAGCCGCTGATGGCGATCGTGCCGGCCGAATCGGCCGTAGAAGTGGACGTGGTCATCGAGAACAAGGACGTTGGCTTCATCCGGCCGGGGCAGGCCGCGCAGGTCAAGCTCGAGACCTTTCCGTTCACGCGATACGGCACCGTACCGGGGACCGTAACGTTCGTTTCCCAGGACGCGATCATGGATGAGAAGAGACCGTCGGTCTTCCAGGCGAGGTTGGCGCTCGACAAGTCAACCATCACAGTGAATGAGCGCATGGTTGCGCTCACGGCGGGGATGGCGGTCCAGGCGGAGATCAGAACAGGGGGGCGGCGAGTGATTGAGTACTTGCTAGAGCCGATCAAGGTGACGGGACGGCAGGCGATCAGGGAGAGATGATGCATAACGGTTCAGGGGTCATGCGTATCGAGTTGCTGCGTGCCGGGCAAACGAGGTACTGGGCGTTTCGGGCGCTTGCTCGGAAGTTCGGGACGGTTCTGGCTGCAGTGCTGTTTGGTCTCCCGCAGGCCGGCTGTGCTTCGGGGCCCGCCTGGAACGAAGAGGTTGTGATGTTTGATGGCAGCAGGGCTGTGGTGGCGCGCACAGTCATCCTGGGTAACGTGCTGGATCAAGAATTGTCGGACGTCAGGCACGGTCCTCCGGTCAAGGGGAACACAATTCGGGTGCCGATCTCCGCCGGCGCTTTGAGTTCGATTTGGGAGGGCGTGGGGCTGAGCCCACAGGCGGTCGGACGTGTCGGCGGAAAGTGGTTTCTGTCGGCGACGCTCAGGTCGTGCGCCGATTACGACAAGTGGGGTAGGCCGATCCCACCGTACGTATTCTTCATGTACTCGGATGAGTTGTGGCAGCGAATCGGAGTCGAAGACTTTCCCCCGGAGATTGCGCGTCGGAACCTCACGTACCCGGGCTCTTACGACCACCGACAGGCGGCTGCCACAGGGTTCATTTCGCACGAACAAGCACGCCTCCTGAATCCGCGCCTTTCTGACGACATCAACAGAATCTTGAGGAACGGGACCGTCGAAGAGTGGGAAGACTGCCGGCGTCGTCTTGAAGTGCTCGACCGAAACAAGTCCAGATAACCGACTGCAGAGGGTGTCAGGCTATGGATTCCATTCTGGCGTATGCGTTGATGGCGGCGAGCGCTTACCAAGCGGCGCGCGTTCGTCCTGTAAACCGACTTTCTCCGCCAACCACGTCTGGTTGGGTCGAAGCGCCGGAGTACTACACCCGAGACGGTGGGTTTGAGGCGAAAGCTTTCAGAAGCGGGTCAGGAAGCGATGAAAGGATCACCATAGCTTTCACCGGCACGGACGAGCTCCAGGATTGGACGGAGAGCAACTTTCCATTGCTCCTCAATTGGGGGACGACAACCCTTGAGAAAGCCGTTGCGTTGTATGCGCGGGTCGTAAATGACAATCCGGCTGCACAGATAAGCTTTACGGGGCACTCCTTGGGGGGCGGGCTCGCTGCGTTGATGGGCGTTTTCTTCGAAAGCAAGGCCGTCACATTCGATCAGGCACCATTCAGGGCGTCAGCAAACGAGTCCGTGCGGAATACGCTGCTTACCGGGCTCGATAACTTCATCGCGACCAATCCGACTGTTACGGATGCGGGTCGTACGGCTCTCCAGGGGATACGGGCGAAGTTGGCGGCTTTCTCCGCGCAGATGCTACCGGCGCGCGAAAGTCTGGTCTCAGACCACAGCGTTGTGGGTGAAGTACTGTCGGTGTTCCCCGCCACAGCTTTCGGCTCGCGGCTCGGAAGGACGGTGGAATGGATTGAGCACGGCTCGACCGGCGCGACGTTCATTGATCTGCACAGCATCTCATTGCTGGCGGCATTGAAATTCGAGCCGTTCAAGCAGGCGTCGATCGCTCTGCCGCAATTGGTCGCACTTCTCTTCAATCCCGCGTTGTACTCGCGCCCGCTGGCCGGCGACGATCCCAATTTACTTGATCATCTCCTGAGATACCAGTTTGGTGGCCCCGGGGTCAGCGCTCCGTCAGGCATGCTTACGCACTTCACCACGGACATGCAGCGCATCGGCCGCGCAGGCTCGCTCGCCGTCACCGATCTCAACTTCAACAAGGCGCTGATCACGCTTGCCTTGCAGTCCTACTATGACCAAGCGACCGGTTTTCAGCGCGAGCTTTTCACGGAAGTCGCGGGCGGGCTTGCTTTCGACGGCGGCGCGCTAAGGGCCAACGAGGCCACCTACAAAGCCGGGACCTTCTTCTTCGAGTACTTCACGACCGCTTCACAAGCGCTCAAGTACAGCCAAGGCGAATTTGAGAGTGTAACGGGTGCCCTCCTGACTCCCGGACCAATTTACGACCGCTGGTACTTCGGTACGCGTTCAGACACCTCCTTCGTCGTGTCGGCGGAGAACACGAGCAGCCTGATGGTGGGAGTCGATGGGGCGGATAGCCTCACCGGGAGCACGGCCGGCGACCTGCTCGTTGGCGGACGTGGGCGCGACGTACTTAATGGTGGGGATGGGCTCGATACGCTTTACGGTGGAGCGGGCGTCGACGTTCTCCGCGGTGGCCTTGCAAACGACACGCTGTTGGGCGGCGACGGTGGCGACGTCTATCTGCTTGGTGAGTCGGGTGTTGACACAATCGAAGATCCCTTCGGGAGCAATCGCCTCGTGTACGCCGACCGCGCGATCGGCACGCTCATCAAAGTCGGAAATGCGTGGGGCCTGGATGACCTGCCCCCATCAACGCTACCGGGGCTTGGTTCGTAAAGTCCAAAAATTGA
>CAZKHE010000068.1:0-23624 GCA_964552535.1 uncultured Enterobacteriaceae bacterium
AGATCTACGGCGGCCTCGCGCAGGGCATCGGCACCGCGCTGTACGAGGAGATGCCGTACAGCGAGGACGCGCAGCCGCTCGCCTCGACGCTCGCCGACTACATGCTGCCCGGCCCCACCGAGGTGCCCGAGCCGCGCGTCGACCACATGGAGACGCCGTCGCCGCTCACGTTCTTCGGCCAGAAGGGCATCGGCGAGGGCGGGGCGATCGCACCCCCGGCGGCGATCGCGAATGCCGTCAACGACGCGCTCGCGCCGTTCGGTGCCGAGCTCCTGCAGGCGCCGATCACGCCGCGCCGGGTGCTCGCCGCGCTCGGCAAGGTGCGCGCATGAAGCCGGCGAAGTTCGAGTACGAGAAGCCGCGCGACCTCGGCGCCGCCATCGGCCTCCTCGGCGAGGGGGGCGGCGAGGCGAAGGTCATCGCCGGCGGGCAGTCGCTCGGCCCGATGCTCAACCTGCGCCTCGCGCAGCCGTCGCTGCTGGTGGACGTGCGCGGCCTGCCCGAGCTCGCCGAGGTGCGCGAGGAACGCGACCATGTCTTCCTCGGCGCGACCATCACGCACGCCGCGATCGAGGACGGGCGCGTGCCCGATCCGACCGGCGGCTTCCTGCGCAAGGTTGCGCGCGGCATCGCCTACCGGGCGGTGCGCAACCGCGGCACGCTGGGCGGCAGCCTCGCGCACGCCGATCCCGCCGCCGACTGGGTGAGCGCCATGGCGGTGCTGGACGCCGGCATCGTGCTGCAAGGGCCCGACGGCGAGCGCGTGGTGCCGGCCTCGCAGTTCGTGCTCGGCATCATGAGCACGGCGATGGGCGAGGGCGAGGTGCTGACCGGCGTGCGCGTGCCGAAGCTCTCGCCGAAGGCGCGCTGGAGCTACTGGAAGTACTGCCGCAAGACCGGCGAGTTCGCCGAGGCGATCGGCGCGTTCATCGTCGACCCCGAGCGCAACGTGTGGCGCGGCGTGATGGGCGCGACCGAGGGCGCGCCGGTGGTGATCGAGGACGCGCGCGCGCTCGATCCCGCCGCCGTCGCCGCTGAAGCCTACGAGCCCGGAACCTACGAACACCAGGTGCACGCCGTGGCGCTCCAGCGCGCGGCCGCGCAGCTTCCCGCATGAAGACCATCCAGCTCACCGTCAACGGCCAGACCGTCCGCGGCCAGGCCGAGCCGCGCACCCATCTCGCGGACTTCCTGCGCGACCATCTGCTGCTCACCGGCACCAACATCGGCTGCGAGCACGGCGTCTGCGGCGCCTGCACGCTCTGGATCGACGGCGCGCCGGCGCGTTCGTGCATCACGTACGCCGTCGCCTGCGACGGCGCCGACGTGCGCACCATCGAGGGCTTCGCCGACGACGAGGTGATGGCGCAGCTCCGCGAGGCGTTCACCGCCGAGCACGCCCTGCAGTGCGGCTACTGCACGCCGGGCATGCTCGCCACCAGCCGCGACATCGTGCTGCGGCTGCCCGATGCCGACGAGGCGCGGGTGCGCGAGGAGCTGTCGGGCAATCTCTGCCGGTGCACCGGCTACGTCGGGATCGTGCGGGCGGTGATGAAGGTGCTCGCCGCCCGGCGCACCGCGGCCTAGTGTGACCAGTCGACGTGCGCGCTCGCGCGCACGTCGGCCTTCGTGACCCGGCGCATCACCTCCAGCGCCTGCTCGGTGTTCGCCGGGTCGGCGCTCGCGACGCAGTCGCGCGGCACCTGCACCCTGAACTGACGCACGTGCGCGTCGCACGCGGTCATCAGGACGCAGCTGTCGGTCGCGATGCCGGTGAGCACCACGCGCTCCACCTCGAGATCGTGCAGGAAGAGCTCGAGCGGCGTGCCGTAGAACGCCGAGTGCCGCGGCTTGAGGATGAAGTAGTCGTCCGGATGCGGCACCAGTGGCCGCACGACGGCCTGCGCAGGATGATCCGGCGCCGACAGCGTGTCGACCAGCTTGCGGAAATCGGAGCGCCACTTCCCGAAGTTGTCGTTCGCGTAGATCACCGGGACCTCCGCGGCACGCGCCCGCTGCGCCAGGGTCGCGATCGCCGGGACGACTTGCAGCGTCGCATCCCGCAGCGCCTCCCCGCCGGAGTAGTCGAAGGCGTTCACGAGATCGATCAGGACGAGCGCGGCACGCGGCATGGCACGGTTCAAGCAGGGGCCGTGCCCTGTGTGCAACCGCGTACAATGGGTCGCACGGAAAGCGGTCGCATCGAGCCGCCCCGGTCGCGCCGACTCCCATTTGCGTGGCGACCACGCACAACACGCAACGAACGGGAGAGGCACGGAGAGCCGGTGGATGGCACGAGATAGCGAGGACCCGGCCGGGCCGGATGGGCCCGCCGCGACAAACCCCTCGCAAGGCGAAGCAGCAGAAGCTGCGCACGCCGCGTCAGGACCGCGTCCTGATCCGGGGGCGCCGTTCCCCGTCGTCGGCATCGGCGCGTCCGCGGGCGGCATCCCGGCCCTGATCGATTTCTTCCGCGCGGCGTCGGCGCACGCTGGCCTCGCGTACGTGGTCATCCAGCACCTGCCGCCGGACCACGACAGCCTGATGGCCGAGATCCTGTCGCGGCACACCGCGATGCCGGTGCAGGAGATCAGCGACGGGATGGCTGTCGCACGGGACCACGTCTACGTCATCCGGCCCGGCTACACCGTCACCCTCGCCGACGGCCTGCTCCACCTCGGCGAATCGGTGGAGCGCCGCGGACACCGCCGCCCGGTGGACGATTTCTTCCGCTCCCTCGCCGACGAGAAGGGCGAGCAGGCGATGATCGTGATCCTGTCCGGCACCGGCACCAACGGAACCGCGGGTGCACAGGCGATCAAGGCGGCCGGGGGCGTCTGCATCGCGCAGGACCCGGAATCAGCCGAGTTTCCCGGCATGCCGGAGGCCTTGATCGCCGCCGGATACGCGGACCGTGTGCTCGCGCCGGCGGAGATTCCCGCGGTGCTGGAGCGCTACGCGCGCCAGGCGAGGTTCGACGCCTCTGGGATGCGCAGGGAACCCGACAAGCGCGCGCTCGACCGCCGCCAGCTCAACGAGATCACCGCCATCCTGCGCGCGCGCACCGGCCACCACTTCGCCGGCTACAAGGCGCCCACCCTCATGCGGCGGATCGAGCGGCGCATGGGCCTGGTCGGCATGTCGGACATGAGCGCGTACATCGGCTACCTGCGCGACCACCGCGAGGAGCCCGCCGCGCTCGCCAACGACCTGATGATCAACGTGACCGGCTTCTTCCGGGACCCCGAAGCCTGGGAGGCATTGCGGACCGCCGTCATCGGGCCGATGGTGGAGCGGCAGCACCCGGAACAGCCCATCCGCTGCTGGGCGGCGGCCTGCGCCAGCGGCGAGGAGGCGTTCACGCTCGCCATCCTCATCGCCGAGGAGGCCGAGCGGGTGAAGAAGGCCCTCGAGGTTCGTGTGTTCGCCACGGACACGGCGAGCGGCGCCCTCGCGCTCGCGCGCGCCGGCGTCTATCCGGTCGGCATCGAGGGCAATCTCTCGCAGGAGCGGCTCGAGCGCTGGTTCGAGAAGGAGGAGAACGCCTACCGCGTCCGGAAGGAGATCCGCGACATGGTGGTGTTCGCGCCTCAGGATGCGCTGCGCGACCCGCCGTTCTCGCGCCTCGACGTCTGCACCTGCCGCAATCTGCTCATCTACCTCGAGCCGGAGACGCAGCGGCGCCTCCTCGCTGCGCTGCACTTCGCGCTCCGCGACGGGGGCGCCCTGTTCCTCGGCAACGCCGAATCGGTCAACGGTCTCGACGGTCTGTTCGAGACCCTGAGCAAGAAATGGCGGATCTACCGGCGGCTGCCCGCCGGCGAGCGGGGATTCGCCGCTGTGCCGAGGCTGCTGCCCAGCCTTTCGGCGGCCGCCTCGGATGACCCGGACCGCCCGGCGTTCACGCCCGGCCCGTCGCTCGCGCCGCCGACGCCGGTCGCGATCCAGGCCGCGCTGCTCGACCGCTACGTACCGCCCGCCGTGGTGGTCGACGCGAACGACCGCATCGTCTATTTCCACGGGGACACGTCGCCGTTCCTCGTGCAGCCCACCGGCGAGCCGACGCGCCACGTCTTCGATCTGTTGCGCCCGGGCATCAGCGCCGTGGCCCGCGGCGCCCTGCGCCAGGCCGCCGAGGCCGGCCGGGAGATCTCCGTCGCGGTGAAGCAGGACGGACCGGTGATGGCACTGCGCCTCGCGGCCGCGCCCCTAGCGGTGAGCCGCGAGGGGCGCTACTTCCGCCTCACCTTCGAGGCGGACACGGCCGCGGTCGCCGCCCCTGCAACCGCGTCGTCGTCGCCGCCGTCGCCCGGGACCACACCAGGCGTTTCCGCCGCTGCCGCCGGCCTCGAGGACGAGCTCCGCCTCACGCGGCGCGAGCTGCACGCGACGCTCGAGGCGTACGAGGCCAACCACGCGGAGCTCAAGGCGTCGCACGAGGAGCTCACCTCGATGAACGAGGAGCTCCAGAGCGCGAACGAGGAGCTCGAGACCAGCAAGGAGGAATTGCAGTCGCTCAACGAGGAGCTGCACACGGTGAACGCCCAGCTCCAGGCAAAGATCGTGGAGCTGGAGGAGAGCAACAACGACCTCTCGAACCTGCTCGGCAGCACCGACGTGGCGGTCATCTTTCTCGACCCGGAGCTGCGCGTCCGGCGCTTCACGCCGGCGGTGAACGACCTGGTCGATCTCATCCCCGGCGACGTCGGACGGCCGATCGGCGATCTCGCGCAGAAGTTCACCGGCCCCGACCTGCGGCACGACGCGCGCGTGGTGCTGGCGCATCTCGTCCCGGCCGACGCCGAGGTGCAGAGCGCGAGCAGCCGGTGGTACCTGCGCCGGACGCTGCCTTACCGGACCGCGGACAACCGCATCGACGGCGTGGTGGTGACCTTCATCGACATCACCGCGCGCAAGCAGGCCGAGCGGCAGGTCGCCGAGGCGCAGGCGCGCCTCCAGGCGGTGATCGAGCAGCTGCCCGTGGGCGTCGTGCTCGTGGAGGCGCCGTCGGGCCGCCTGGTGCTCGCCAATCGCCGGGCCGCGACGCTGTTCGGTCATCCCTTTCCGCTGCCGTTCCTCCATGCCGAGTGGGCCGCGGCGCACGCGGCGTTCCGCGGCTTTCGCCCCCAGGGTGGGGCGCTCGCCGCCGGGGACTGGCCGCTGGCGCGCGCGCTGACCACCGGCGAGGCGGTGGCCGACGAGGAGATCGCCTTCCTGCGGCCGGACGGCGAGCGTGGGGTCATGCTGGCGAGCGCGAGCCCGATCACCGGGGCCGGCGAGCGCGTGGTCGCGGTCGTCGCGACGTTCTCCGACGTGACACACGTCAAGCGCGCCGCGCTCGCGCTCGAGCAGAGCGAGGAACGGTTCCGGCTGCTGGTGGAGAACGCGCAGGACTTCGCGATCTTCATGATCGATCGCGAGCAGCGCATCGCGACCTGGAACGTCGGCGGAGAGCGCATCACCGGATGGTCCGAGTCCGAGATCGTGGGCCAGCCGAGCGGCGTCCTCTTCACGCCGGAGGACCGCGCCGCGCGCGCGCCGTCGCTCGAGATCGAGACCGCGCTCGCCACGGGTCGCGCGCTGGACGAGCGCTGGCACCTGCGCAAGGACGGCAGCCGCTTCTGGGCGAGCGGGACGCTCACCGCGGTCCGCGATGCCTCCGGCGCGCTGCTGGGCTTCGTCAAGGTGATGCGCGACATCACCGACCGCCGCCAGACCGAGGAACGCCTGCGCGAGGCGCTGCAGACGGCGGAGGCCCTGCAGTCGAGCGCGGAGAGCGCCAACCGCGCGAAGGACGAGTTCATCGCCACCGTGAGTCACGAGCTGCGGACGCCGCTCAACACCATCCGCCTCTGGTCGAGCATGCTGGCGTCGGGTCGCGTGGCCGGCGCCGAGATGCAGGAGGGCGTCCACATGATCGACCGCGCCGCGCTGGCGCAGCAGCAGCTCATCGACGACCTGCTGGACATCTCGCGGATGGCCTCGGGAAAGCTGCGCCTCCACATCCGCCCCACGCGGATCGGCGACGCCATCGCGGCGGCCGTGGATGCGGTTCGCCCCATGGCCGAGGCGAAGGGCGTGAAGCTCCATGCGGAGCTCGGTTCCGCGATCGGGATCGTCCGCGCCGATCCTGACCGCATCCAGCAGGTGGTGTGGAACCTCCTCACCAACGCGGTCAAGTTCACCAACCCCGGCGGGAACGTCCGCGTGCGTGTCAGCCGCACCGCTGACGCGCTCGAAGTCCGCGTCGTGGACAGCGGCATCGGCATTCCCCGCGAGGCGCTCGCGCACGTGTTCGATCGCTTCTGGCAGGTCGAGGCGACGCACACCCGCGTCCACCGCGGGCTGGGCCTGGGACTCACGATCGTCCGGCAGCTGGTCGAGATGCACGGCGGGGAGGTGTTCGCCGAGAGCGAGGGCGCCGGGCGCGGCGCGGTCTTCACCGTCCGCTTGCCGATGCCGGCGCAACCGGCCGAGGCGGGCGTGGACCTCGCGAAAGCCGAGCGCGGCGAGGTGGATCTCGCCCGGGTGGACGTGCTGCTGATCGAGGACGACATCGCCGGCGGCGATGTGACCCGCCGCCTGCTCGAGTCCGCGGGGGCGCGGGTGCGGCTCGTGCGGTCGGCCGACGAGGCGCGCAGGGCCTGCGCGGAGCGTCCGCCGGAGGTGATCGTCAGCGACATCGGCCTGCCGGGGGAGAACGGGTTGTCGCTCCTGCGCGAGTGGCGCGATCGCGACGAGCTGCGCGTGCCGGCCATCGCGCTCTCCGCGTTCGCGCGCGCGGAGGACCGCCAGCAGGCGATCGCGGCCGGGTTCGAAGAGCACCTGGCGAAGCCCGTCGACCCCGCGCAACTCCTGGCCGCGGTCGCCCGCGTCCGGCGCGTCGGCTGACGCTGCACGCGCCGTGGCGGTCACGCTGCAGGGGGGCGAGGTCCCCTTGCGATCCCCCACATCAGGCGGTCACGACGCGTCCCTGGCGCGCAATACGCGCCAAACCTTCTCCGCCGTGACCGGCATCCAGACGATCACGCTGCAAGGGGGCATGCCCCCTTGCGATCCCCCACATCGGGCGGTCACGACGCGTCCCTGGCGCGCAATACGCGCCAAACCTTCTCCGCCGTGACCGGCATCCAGACGATCACGCTGCAAGGGGGCATGCCCCCTTGCGATCCCCCACATCAGGCGGTCACGACGCGTCCTTGGCGCGCAATACGCGCCAAACCTTCTCCGCCGTGACCGGCATCTCGATGTGCTTGATGCCAGAGTCCCGCAGCGCATCGAGCACCGCATGCACGATCGCCATCGGCGCGCCGATCGTGCCGAGCTCGCCGACGCCCTTCGCGCCGAGCAGATTCGTCGTGCACGGCACGCCCTCGAGGAAGCGGTTGTCCATGTGCGCGGGGAAGTCGTCGGCCCGCGGCATGCCGTAGTCCATGAACGAGCCGGTGACGAGCTGACCCGATTCCGGGTCGTAGATCGCCTCCTCCATCAGCGCCTGGCCCGCGCCCTGCGCGATGCCGCCCTGCACCTGGCCTTCGACGATCATGCGGTTGATGATGCGCCCGATGTCGTCGACGCTGGTCATGCGGTCGATCGTCACCACGCCGGTATCCGCGTCGATCTCGACCTCGCACACCTGCGCGCCGTTCGGCCAGCTCGGCGCCGAAGGGTTCTCGGTCGCGGAGAAGCGCAGCTCGCGCGCGGGCTGCCGGGCGGCGAGCTCGGCCAGCCCGATCGCGCGGTCGGTGCCGGCGACGACGAAGCGTCCGGCGCGGTACTCGATGTCCTGCGGGGCCGCTTCGAGCGCATCGGCGGCGAGCGGCCTGCCGTCGTCCACCACCTTGCGGCCCGCGGCCAGCATCGCGGAGCCGCCGACGAACGCCGAGCGCGAGCCGACGCTGCCCGCGCCGTTCGCCACGTCGGTGTCGCCCTGCACGATGCGGATGCGCTCGAGCGGGATGTCGAGCACCTCGGCGAGCAGCTGCGTGTAGCTCGTCTGCAGCCCCTGGCCCATCGCCTGCGTCCCGGAGTACGCGGTGACGTTGCCGTCCGCGTCCACGCGGATGTCCACGGTCTCGGTGAGCAGCGCGCCGGTCCACTCGAGATACATCGAGAGCCCGCGGCCGCGCAGCCTGCCGGCCTGCGCCGAAGCCGCCTTGCGCGCCGCGAAGCCGTTCCAGTCGCTCGCCGCGAGCACCTCGTCCAGCACGCGTTCGAAGGCGCCGACGTCGTACACGTCCCCGGTGTGCGTGCGGTACGGGAAGGCGTCGTGCGGGATCACGTTGCGGCGGCGGATCTCCGCGGGGTCGAGACGCATCTCGTGCGCCGCCTGCTCGATGAGCCGCTCCATCAGGTAGTTCGTCTCGGGGCGGCCGGCGCCGCGGTAGGCGCCGATGGTGGCGGTGTTCACGAGGACGCCCTTGATCTCCCAGTCCACCACCGGCACGCGATAGACGGTGGCCGCGACCTTGGGGCTCAGGATCAGCGGGATGAAGCTCGACTGCGGCATCGGCTCCGCGCCGAATGCCGCGAGGAGCGTCATGCGCATGGCCAGGATGCGACCGTCGGCATCCAGGGCGAGCGCGGCGTCGAAGCTCTGCTCGCGTCCCTGGTGCGCGGCGAGAAAATCCTCGGACCGTTCGGCGCGCCAGCGCACCGGGCGGCCGAGCTGGCGGGCGGCGAAGCACGTCGTCACTTCCTCGGGTGCCAGGCCTACCTTGAGGCCGAAGCCGCCGCCGATGTCGCCCACCACCACGCGCGCCTCGCGCACCCCGATGCCGAACACGCCTTCGGCGAGCGCCTGGCGTGTCCCGGTCGGCGTCTGGCTCGGGGTGTAGAGCACGAGGCGGCCCTCCTCGACGTTGGCGATGGCCGAGCGCGGCTCGATCGGGTTCGCGACCAGGCGCTGGTTGCGCATCGAGAGCGTGGTCACGTGCGCGGCGCGCGCGAACGCCGCCGCTGCCGCCTGCGCATCGCCGAACCGCGCCGCCGCCGCGACGTTGCCCGGCGCGCCGGGCCAAAGCTGCGGCGCATCGGGCGCGAGCGCGGCGCGCACGTCCACCACCGCGGGCAACGGGTCGTAGTCCACGACGATCGCTTCGGCCGCGTCCTGGGCCTGGGCCCGCGTCTCGGCCACCACCGCGGCCACCGCGTTGCCGACGTAGCGCACGGTATCGCCGGCGAGTCCCGCACGCGGCGGCACGCTCATGTCCGCCCCGTCGGGGCGCCTGAAGCCGACACCGGCGGGAATGGGTTTCACGCCCCCGGCGGCGAGATCGGCTTGCGTGTACACCGCCAGCACGCCCGGCATGGCGCGCGCGGCTTGCGCGTCGATACCGAGCACGCGCGCGTGCGGGTGCGGCGAGCGCACGAAGACGATGACGGCCTCGCCGGGAAAGCGGCGGTCGTCGTTGAAGAGGCCGACGCCGCGCAGTAGGCGGTCGTCCTCGAGGCGCTTCTGGGAGTCGGCGGCGCCGAAGCGCGGCGGAGCGGGGTGGTTCATGCGCGACGTGTCCGGATGGAGCAAAGCCCGGATTGTCGCAGAGGCGCGCCCGGCGGCGCGCCCCCGGGTCGATCAGGGGCGGCGGCGCGCGAGGAACCCGAGACCGGCCAGCCCGCCGAGCAGCAGCGCGTAGGTGGAAGGCTCCGGCACCGCGTTCAGCGAGATGTTGTCGAAGTACGCGTCGCCGGGCACGCCCTCGGAGCCGGAGAAGTCCTCGAGCATCAGGCGGAAGCCGGTGCCCAGGGCATTCTGCGATGCCGGATTGAAGGTGATGGTGTAGGTGCCCCACTGCCCGTTGTCGATCAGGTGGGTCACCGTGCCGAAGGCGCCCGCATAGCCTTCCTGGGTGCCCGCAAGCCAGCAGTTGCATGGGTCGCCGGCAGCGATGCCCACTCCCGCGAAGCCGCCGAAGTCGCCCCCGCGGCTGCCCTGCCGTGAGAGGCCGAGGTAATCGAACTTCAGCGTGAACGGCACGTTCGTCGCCGCGAAGGACGGAACCGTGAAGATGGAACCAGCCTGATTGAGCGCCGTGAACGTGAGCACGTTTCCACGCCCCGAGTTGATCGGATCGGCCACGATCGTGCCTTCCATCGCTATGCCGGTCTTGGGCTGCCACTTGCCGAGGCCGCTCTCGAAGTCGTCGTTGAAGAGCGCCGCCGATGCCGGCGCGGCGGCGGTGAATGCCGCTGCGGCGAGTGCTGCGACGAGCGTGCGGGGCATGAAATGCAACTCCGGTAGGTCGATCCGGCGCAGCCTACGGGCAGCGCTTCCGCTCGGCAATAGACCCTTGAATCGGTTCACCAAAGTTGACGATTTTCAGCCTGCTTCCGTCGACGATGCGTCAGGTTGCCGGGATGTAGACGGCTCGCCCTGTGGCTCGGCGTAGAATTCTTCCTCCGTTCGCACCCGGATCGAGCCCATGGGCACCGACGACCTTCGCACTCCCGGCCGCAAGATCGTGAAGGCCGCCTGCCCGCACGACTGCCCCGACACCTGCGCGATGGAGATCGCCGTCGAGAACGGCGTCGCGGTCGAGGTGAAGGGCGGCGACATGCCGTTCACCGGCGGCGTGCTGTGCACCAAGGTGTCCAAGTATCTGGAGCGCACGTATTCGCAGGACCGCGTGCTTCATCCGGTCCGCCGTGTCGGTCCGAAGGGCCCGGGCAATCATCGGTGGGCGCGCATTTCCTGGGACGAGGCGCTCGACACGATCGCCGCGAAGTTCACCGCGATCGCCGCCGAGGACCCGCAGGGCATCCTGCCCTACAGCTACGCCGGCACGATGGGGCTGCTCAACTACAGCGCGATGGACCGGCGCTTCTTCAATCGCCTGGGGGCGTCGGGGCTGGAGCGCACCGTGTGCGCCTCCGCCGGCAAGGCCGGCATCAAGGTGACGCTCGGCGGCGCCGTCGGCATGGACCCCGAGCAGGTGGTGGACGCGAAGCTCGTCCTCATCTGGGGCAGCAACCCGATCGTGTCGAACCTGCACTTCTGGTCGCTGTGCCAGGAGGCGAAGCGGCGCGGCGCGAAACTCATCTGCATCGATCCGTGGCGCAACCAGACCGCGGAGAAGTGCCACCAGTGGATCCCGGTCATGCCGGGCACGGACGCGGCGCTTGCGCTCGCGATGATGCACGTCATCATCGGCGAGCAGCGCCACGATCACGACTACGTCGCCCGCCACACCGTGGGCTTCGAGCCGCTCGCCGAGCGCGTCAAGGCGTGGACGCCGGAGCGCGCGGCGCGGATCTGCGGCATCGAGCCGCAGGTCATCGTGGACCTCGCGCGCGAGTACGCCGCCGCGAAGCCCGCCGCCATCCGCCTCAACTACGGCATGCAGCGCCACTACGGCGGCGGCATGGCGGTGCGCACCGTCACCTGCCTGCCCGCGATCGTCGGTGCCTGGCGGGAGCCCGCGGGCGGCATCCTGCTCTCCACCGGCGACTTCTACGGCATGGACCACCAGGCCCTCGAGCGGCCGGACCTCGTGCGCGGCGATCCACGCGCGGTGAACATGTGCGCCATCGGCGATGCGCTGCTCGCCGCCGATCCGCCGGTCCGCGCGGTGTACGTGTACAACTCCAACCCGGTCGCGATCGCGCCGGACTCGAACAAGGTGACCGCGGGCTTCCTGCGCGAGGACCTCTTCACCGTCGTGCACGACGTCTTCCTCACCGACACGTGCGACTACGCCGACATCGTCCTGCCCGCCACGACGCAGCTCGAGCAGCTCGACGTGCACAAGAGCTACGGCCATCTCTACGTGCTCGCCAACAATCCGGCGATCGCGCCGCTCGGCGAGGCGAAGCCGAACACCGAGGTGTTCCGGCTGCTGGCGAAGCGCATGGGCTTCACCGAGCCCTGCTTCGACGACGACGACGAGACGCTCGCGCGGCAGGCGCTGCATTCGACGAACCCGCGCATGGCGGGCATCACCTGGAGCGAGCTGAAGGAAAAGGGCTGGCAGCGGCTCACCGTGCCGGCGAAGTACGCGCCGTTCGCGCAAGGGGGCTTCCCCACGCCGTCGGGCAAGGTGGAGCTGTGGAGCGAAGCGGCGCGGGCCGAAGGCCACGATCCGCTGCCCGACTACACGCCGCCCGCCGAGAACCCGATCTCGAATCCCGAGCTCGCGCACCGCTATCCGCTCGCGTTCATCAGCCCGCCGGCGCGGCACTTCCTCAACAGCTCGTTCGCCAACCTGCCGTTCGCGCTCGCCGCCGAGAAGCAGGGGCCGCGCCTCGAGATCCATCCCCGCGACGCGGCCGCGCGCGGCATCGCGGACGGCGACGCCGTGCGCCTCTTCAATGACCGCGGCAGCTACACCCTGAAGGCGAAGGTGACCGACGCCGCGCGGCCGGGTGTCGTCGTGGCGCCGTCGGTGTGGTGGAAGAAGCTCTCGCCGGACGGCCGCAACGCGAACGACGTGACCAGCCAGCGCCTCACCGACATGGGGCGCGCGGCGACGTTCTACGACTGCCTGGTCGAGGTCGCGAAAGCGTGAGCGAAGCCGCAAGCGCGGCGCCTCTTCTGGATCGCCGCGCTCGCGGCGTAGCGCCCCTGCTTCGACCCGCCTCACGCTGTCCACGACAGCACCGGGGCCTTCCGCGCACCGGCGCCTTCCAGGGGACCGACTCGGCGAGCACGCGCTGAAGGGCGGATTTCCCACAGGTGGTCCACAAGCTATCCACAGCTTGTCCCCCCCTTGTCCACCGCTTCGTCCACGACAGGGCGCGTCGCCCGAAAATGACAGTTGCGGATCGCAATCGCGGCGGTCACCATGGGCGCCCGATCCTCGCCGGAGCGACGCCGTGAGCAGAGTGGAGCACGTGTACTCGCATGCAGACGCACACATCTTCATCACGGCGGTCGGCGCACCGGCGCCGGGCGAGGGCTGGGACGTCCTCGTCTCCGTCCAGCCTTCGCCGCGAGCACGCGCGCTGCAGCGGGTCGCCCTCCAGCGCCAGGGCTATCGGAGCGCATCGGAGGCCGTGTCGGAGGCCCTCGACGCGGCGCGCAGCTATCTCGAGCGCGACCGCGAGCGGCGCGCGCCCATCTAGTCGCCGACGCCTTCGGACGGACGGCCGCGGCTGCGCGACCAGGCGACCAGCACCGCGACGCCGATCGCCGCGATCGCCGCTTTCCGCACGAGCCCGGCGCGGTTGTGCTGCCACTCCGTGGCGAGGCCCATCTCCTTCGGGATGTTCGGCACGCGGCCCCGCGCGAGATCGCCGGCGACGTCCTCGACCACGTTCACGCGGTCGGCGAGCATCAGCATCATCCAGTGCGCGAGCCGGCCTTCGCTGAAGCGGTAGGCGACGTCGCGGATGCGCCCGCTCAGTCCGGTCGGCGGGCACGAGGTGCCGAACACCGGCGTCAGGCGCGGATACTCGGTGGACTTGTGGATCAGGTGCGGCGGCGCCTGCTCCGGGATGGGCGGGTAGAGCACCTCCACGCCGAGCTCGGGCGCCTTGTCGCGAGGCACCCCGGGCCGAACCGCCGGGTCGAGGTCCGAGCCCCAGCCGGGAATGCGATCGGCGTGGTCGACGGTGCGCCGCTCCGCGGTGGTGAGCGCGTGGCCTCCGGGGACCGGCTCGGCGAGCACGTCGCGGGAGGACGAGCCTAGGGTCTGCTGCATGCTTGTCTCCTGGTCAGGCGTTGGCGCGCGGCGGGATCAGCATCGGCTTGATGCACCCGTCGAGCTTGCTGGAGAAGAGGTGGTACGCGTCGTGGATCTCCTCCAGCGGGACGCGGTGGGTGATGATGTCCTTCGGATTGATGTGACCCGCCTGGATGTGGTGGATGCAGCGGGGCAGGTTGCGCTTCACGCTCGCCTGGTTCATGCGCAGCGTGAGGCCCTTGTTCATCGCCGCACCGATGGGCACCGCGTTGAGCGTCGGCCCGTACGCGCCGATGATCGACACCACGCCGCCCTTGCGGACCGAGTCGATCGCCCAGTGCAGGGCGGTAGCCGCGCCGGCAAAGAGCTTGAGCTTGACGCCGAAGAGGCGCTGCATCGCGCTGCCGCGCGCCTCGGCACCCACCGCGTCGATGGCCGCGTCCCATCCCAGCCAGTCCGACTCCCGCTTCAGGTACCAGACCGGATCGCGCACGTCACGGAAGTTGAGCGTCTCGCATTGCGCGAACTTGCGGGCGAAATCGAGGCGGTACTCGTACTCGTCGACCACCATCACGCGTCCCGCGCCCATGAACCACGCGCACTTCGCCGCGAAGAGGCCCACCGGTCCGGCGCCGAAGACGACCACGCTGTCCCCGCGCTTGATGCCCGCCATCTCGGCGGCCTGGTAGCCGGTGGGATAGGCGTCGGTGCAGAGCACCGCGTTGTCGTCGTCGATGTCGTCGGGAATGCGGATCGCGCCCTGGTCGGCGTACGGCACGCGGACGTACTCGGCCTGCCCGCCGTCGTAGCCGCCGGTGGTGTGCGAATAGCCGTAGATGCCGCCGACCGCGCTCGCGTTCGGATTGGCGTTGTGGCAATTGGAGAAGAGGCCCTTGCGGCAGAAGTAGCACTCGCCGCAGAAGACGTTGAAGGGCACCATCACTCGGTCCCCGGGCTTGATGTCCCGGACGTCCGGACCGACCGCCTCGACGCGGCCGACGAACTCATGGCCGAAGGTCTGCCCGACGCGCGTGTCGGGCATGAGGCCGTGATACAGGTGCAGGTCCGAGCCGCAGATGCAGGCGCGCGTCACCCGCACGATGGCGTCGCGCGGATGCTCGATTTCCGGCTCGGGCTTCTCGACGAGGCGCACGCGGTACGGGCCCCGGTAGGTCATGGCCAGCATTTGATAGCTCCTGTGAAGGCCTGGGCTGCGTGACCTGTTGCAACAGTGGGGCCATGAAGCGCGGCCGCTGGCGGGGGGGGGCAACCCCCTGCGCCGGTAACCCGTGCCGTCGTGCTTACCGGTGAACGTAAGGGCGCGCCCGGGCCCGTTGATTGCGTGGGGCAGGGCGGCACTCACCAGGAGCTTCCATGCCGCGCCGCCGACGCCGTCCTGCCCCCCTCGCCGCCACGCTGACCGAACTCGCCGTGGCCGTCCCGCAGGTCGTCGGCCATCGGGTCGCCCGCATGGCGCTTGCCGGCGCCGTGCCCTCGGAACGGGACCGGCGCGAGTTCGCCGGCATGGTGCTGGAAAAGCAGCTCGCCTTCGCGCAATCGTGGCAGGCGATGTTCGCTGCGGCGCTGGAGACGCAGCAAGCCGTCGCGGAGGCGTGGCTCGCCGCCGCCACCGGGCGCACCGATATCGCAGCCCGGGCGGCGCACCGCGCGCATCAGGCGTCGGCCACCGTACTGAGCGTTGGACTGGCACCCCTGCACCGCAAGGCGGTGGCGAACGCGCGGCGCCTGGGCAAGGCGCGGCGGCGCTAGAAAGCGCCTGAACAGAGGGGGAGCACACCCCCTTTGGCTCCCTGCCTCCGAGGACGGTCTGATCCACCTTGCGAAGGGATCGTCGTCCACTAGCGTATCGGCGCACCGTGCTCATCGGCCTCGCGCACACGAGCCGCTCCGCGACCGGCCCGCCGGGGACGAGCACGACCATCACTCGGTTGAGGGCGCCCCGGGGTGAGGACCTCGGTCGTGTCGGCGTGCGCGGCGCCCGCGGCGAGGGTGAGCGCCAGGACGGGCGGCAGCTTCGCCATGGCAGGACTCCCGCGGGTCGGGGCCGGGAGCGCACGATACGCCTGTAACCGGCGCGCGTGGCGGGCGAACTATCCGGTGTCCACACGCATGGGAGGCGGTCCTCATGAAGCGCGCCCTGATCCTCGGGTCTACTCACCTCGCCGCGCTCGCCATCGGCTTCGCCGCGGGCATCTACGTGCTGCCCATCCTCATCGCACCGGCCGCGCCGAGCGCGGCCGACGTGGCCGCGTCCGCGGCCGGCGCGACGTTCCGGGGCGAGTTCCGGCGCGACCTGAAGGACAGCGACTTCCTCCACTGGGGCGAGGGCACGGTGTCCGTCGGCCCGCGCGCGATCGCGCTCATGGGGCGCGTGGCCCCGGGCCCGGACTACAAGCTCTATCTCGCGCCGGAGTTCGTCGAGACCGAGGCCGACTTCGCCCGCCTGCGCGGCGCCATGGTGCGGGTGGGCGACGTGAAGACGTTCGAGAACTTCGTCGTCCCGCTGCCGGCGGACGTGGACGTGGCGCGGTTCAATACCGTCATCGTGTGGTGCGAACGCTTCGGGCAGTTCATCACCGCGGCTCGCTATCGCTGAGGCGCTGCGCTAGGATGCGCGCCATGCCGCACCTGCGCGCCCGCCACGCCGACATCACCACGCTCGCCGTGGACGCGATCGTCAATGCGGCGAACGAATCGCTCCTCGGTGGCGGCGGCGTCGACGGCGCGATCCACCGGGCCGCGGGACCGGTCCTGCTCGACGAGTGCCGTCGTCTCGGCGGGTGCGCGACCGGCGATGCGAAGATCACCCGTGGCCATCGCCTGCCCGCGCGCCACGTGATCCACGCCGTCGGGCCCGTGTGGCAGGGCGGCGGGGCCGGCGAAGCCGCGCTGCTCGCGTCGTGCTACGCCCGCGCGCTTGCGCTCGCGGCCGAGCACGCGCTTGCGTCGCTTGCATTTCCGTCGATCAGCACCGGGGTGTACGGGTATCCGATCGACGCGGCGGCGCGGATCGCGGTCGAAACGGTCCGCCGCGAAGCGCCGAAGGTCGCCACGCTGCAGGAAGTGGTGTTCTGCTGCTTCTCGGCGCACGATCTCGCCGTGTACGAAGCCGTGCTCGCCGCTGCAGACTGAAGCGCCCGGGAGGAACGTCCATGTCCACCTACACCGCTGCCGTGCGCTGGTCGCGCGGCGACCAGCCGTTCACCGACCAGCGCTACAGCCGTGCACACGTCTGGCACTTCGACGGCGGTGCGGTGGTGCCCGGATCGAGCTCGCCGCATGTGGTGCCGGTGCCGTTCTCCGACCCCGCCGCGGTGGATCCGGAGGAGGCATTCGTCGCCTCGCTGTCGAGCTGCCACATGCTGTGGTTCCTCGACCTCGCGGCGCGGCGCGGCTACGTCGTGGACAGCTACGCGGACGAGGCCGAAGGCGTGATGGCGAAGAACGCCGAGGGCAAGCTCGCGATGACGGCGGTCACGCTGCGCCCACGCGTCGCCTTCGGCGGGGAGAAGCGGCCCACGCGCGAGGAGGTGGAGGCGCTCCACCATCGCGCGCACGAGCGCTGCTTCATCGCCTCGTCGGTGAAGTCCGACGTGCGTTGCGAGCCGGTCTTCGACTGACTACCGGTCCCGCCGGCGCGGCGGTCAGCGCGACGCCCAGCGTCCGCTCGGCCGGCCGCCGCCGCTGCTCGCCGCGCGGCCGGCGCCCGGCCGCCCCTTGCCGAACGTGCGCCGGTCGGTCTCGGGGCGCTTCGGCCGCGCGGTGGGCTCGAGGCCCGGCACGGTGTCGACGCGCACCGCCTTGCCGGTGAAGCGCTCGATGTTCTTCATCTGCCGGTGCTCCTCGGGGCCGACGAAGCTGATCGCGATGCCGCTGCGTCCGGCGCGGCCGGTGCGGCCGATGCGGTGCACGTAGTCCTCGGCCTGCTTCGGCAGGTCGAAGTTGATGACGTGCGTGATGCCGGCCACGTCGATGCCGCGCGCCGCGACGTCGGTGGCGACGAGCACGCGCAGGCGGCCGTCGCGCAGCTGATGGAGGGTGCGGTTGCGATCCCGCTGCGGCATGTCGCCGTGCAGCGCCGCGGCGGTGAAGCTGCGGTCGATGAGCGTCGCCGCGAGGTCGTCGGCGCTGCGCTTGGTGGAGGTGAACACGATCGCCTGGCCGAGCGCGGTGTCGCGCAGCAGTGCGTCGAGCAGCCGGCCCTTGTGGGCGAAGCCGTCGGCGTGGAGCTGGCGCTGCTCGATCGCGGCGTGCTGGGTGCGCGTCGTGGCGACCTGCACCCGGGCGGGATCGCGCGTGAGGCGCCGCGCGAGGTTGCCGACCACGCCGTCCAGCGTCGCGGAGAACAGCAGCGTCTGGCGCGACTCGGGCGTCTTCGCCACGATCGATTCGATGTCGTCCACGAAGCCCATGTCGAGCATGCGATCGGCCTCGTCGAGCACCAGCACCTCGACCTGCGAGAGGTCGAGGCGGCCGCGCTCGAGATGGTCGATGAGGCGCCCGGGCGTCGCGACCACGATGTCGGCGCCTTCGCGCAGCGCGCGCAGCTGCTGGCCGTAGGCCGCGCCGCCGACGAGGGCTGCCGTGCGCACACCGCGCAGGGCGCGCGAGAAGTCGAACGCGGCCTTCTGCACCTGCAGCGCGAGCTCGCGCGTCGGCGCCAGCACCAGTACGCGCGGTCCGCGGCGGCGCGAGCCGGCTTCCTTCCGGGCGAGCGCGATGCGATGCAGGGCGGGGAGCAGGAACGCGGCGGTCTTGCCGCTGCCGGTCTGCGAGGAGACGAGGAGGTCGCGGCCTTCCAGCGCGGCCGGGATGGCCTCGCGCTGCACGGCGGTGGGTTCGGTGTAGCCCGCGTCGAGCGCGGACTGGAGCACGGCCGCGTCGAGGCCGAGCGCGGAGAAAGCGAGGGTCATGGCAATTCCTTCTGCGGATGAGCGTTGGTGGACATCGACGCCAACCCGGAAGGCAAAGCCTTGCTTGCCGTGCATCGCTCGACGCGACGCCGCGGACGACTGCTGGTGTGGTTTCGATGGGGCTGCGAAGAACAGTCCCTGACGGCCCGTCCGGCCGTCCGCGGCGAGGGGATCCACCGCTGCTGCGCTGCACAACTCCCGGCACTATACAGGCTTTTGCGCGCCCCGTCTTGCTAGCATCGCGTCCCATGGCCTTGAAATCCACGGTGTTCAAGGCCGCGCTGCAGGTGAACGACGTCGATCGCGGCTACTACGCCACGCACGCGCTCACCCTCGCGCGGCATCCCTCCGAGACCGACGAGCGCATGATGCTGCGCGTGCTGGCGTTCGCGCTGCACGCCCACGCGGACCTCGCCTTCGGCCGCGGCCTCTCCACCGACGACGAGCCCGACCTCTGGCGGCGCGACGCCACCGGCGCGATCCTGGAGTGGATCGACGTCGGCCAGCCCGAGGTCAAGCTCGTGCGCCGCGCGGCCGGCCGCGCCGCCGCGGTGTCGGTCTACTGCTACGGCCGCGCGGCCGATCCGTGGTGGACGCAGTCGCGCGGCGAACTCGCGCGCATCCCGCACCTCGCGGTGACGCGGGTGGCCGACGATGCGGTCGCGGCGCTCGCGCGGCTGGTGGAGCGGACCATGCAGCTCCACTGCACCGTGCTCGACGGCGAGGTGACGCTGGGCACCGAAGCGGCGGCCGTGCCGGTCGCGCTCACATGCCTCAGGCGGCCGTCGTAGGCGGTGGCCCGGCCGGGCTGATGGCCGCGGAGGCGCTGCTCGAACGCGGCGTGGAGGTCGATCTCTACGACGGCATGCCGTCGGTCGGGCGCAAGTTCCTGCTCGCCGGCAAGGGCGGGCTGAACCTCACCCATTCGGAGCGCCGGCCCGCGTTCGACCGGCGCTACGGTCCGCGGACCGCGGAGATCGCGCGCCTGCTCGACGTCTTCGACGCCGACGCGCTGCGCGCGTGGGCGCACGCGCTCGGCGTGGACACCTTCGTCGGCACGTCGGGCCGGGTGTTTCCGCGGGAGTTCAAGTCGGCGCCGCTGCTGCGCGCATGGCTGCACCGGCTGCGCGGGCGCGGGCTGCGCATCCACGTCCGCCATCGCTGGATCGGCTGGCGCGACGACGGCGCGCTGCGCTTCGCCACGCCCGCCGGGGAGGCCGCGCATCGCGCGGACGCGCTGGTGCTCGCGCTCGGCGGCGCGAGCTGGTCCCGGCTGGGGTCGGACGGTGCGTGGGTGCCGCTGCTCGAGGCCCGCGGCACCGGCGTGTCGCCGCTGCGCCCGGCGAACTGCGGCTTCGAGGTCGCGTGGAGCGAGCACTTCCGCGCGCGGCACGCCGGGAAGCCGGTGAAATCCCTGCGGGCCATCGTGGTGGACGCGCGGAACATCGAGCACTGGGCGCAGGGCGAGGCGGTGATCACGGCCTACGGCATCGAGGGCGGCCTCGTGTACGCCCTGTCCTCGACGCTCCGCGACACGCTTGAGACGACCGGCAGCGCCACGCTGCAGCTCGATCTCGCGCCGGCGCGCAGCGAGGAGCGCCTCGCCGCCGCGCTCGCCAAGCCGCGCGGTTCGCAATCGCTCGCCAACCACCTGCGCGCGCGCGCCGGCGTCGAGGGCGTGAAGGCCGGTCTGCTGCGGGAGGTGTTGCCCGCCGACGCACTCTCGAACGCTTCCCGTGTCGCGCGGACGATCAAGCGCCTGCCGATCCGCGTGCTCGCCCCGCGCCCGATCGACGAGGCGATCAGCACCGCAGGCGGCGTGCCCTTCGAGGCGCTCGACGAGCGGCTGATGCTGCGCGCGCAACCGGGTGTGTTCGTCGCCGGTGAGATGCTCGACTGGGAGGCGCCGACCGGCGGCTATCTGCTGACCGGCTGCTTCGCGAGCGGCAAGGCGGCTGGCGAGGGCGCGGCGGCGTGGGTCCACCGCGCCCGCGGATGAACACGGTTCCGCCGGTCAGCCCGCCTTCTTCACCCACGCGCTGCACCAGCCCTTGCCGGCCACCTGCTTCCCGGCAAAGATCGAGCAGCCGCCCCAGGCGTCGCTCGCCTTGCCCTGGAAGAGCTGGCAGTTGGCGCACACCTGCTCGTTGCCGTGCTTCGGATACTTCGCCTTGTCCACCTTGGCGGTGTCGTGCCGATAGCCCAGCGCCGCGGCCTGCGCGTCCGATTCCTCCAGGCGCGCCTGCGCCGACGCGACGCCCGGCACCGCGGCGGACATCACCGCGATGCCGGCGAGCTCGAGGAAGCGGCGGCGTGCGCGCGTCTCACTGCTGTCTCTCATGGCCGGCTCACTTCGGCAGGACGACGGTGTCGATCACGTGGATGACGCCATTGTCGGCGACGACGTCGGGCTTCACGACCTTCGCGCCGTTCACCGTCACGCCGGCGGGGGTCTTGTTCACCGCGAGCGTCTGGCCCTGCACCGTCTTGACGTCGCCGGTCTTCACGTCGGCCGCCATCACCTTGCCGGGCACGACGTGATAGGTCAGCACGGCCGCGAGCTTCGGCTTGTCCTTCAGCAGCGCCTCCAGCGCCCCGGGCGGCAGCTTCGCGAAGGCTTCGTCGGTGGGTGCGAACACCGTGAACGGGCCCTTGCCCTTCAGCGTCGCGACGAGGTCGGCTTCCTGCACGGCCTTGACCAGCGTCTTGAACGAGCCGGCCGACACGGCCGTGTCGACGATGTCGGCGGCGAACGCGCCGGCCGAGGCGAGCGCGAACCCGATGCCGGCGGCGATTGCGGTTGCGGTCTTGCGAACTTGCATGATTGCTCCTGGAACACGATCTCCCATCGCGCACGAGCGCTCGTCAGACTGCGCGCGTGCCGACCGAGTTCCGCGTGTTCGCGGGGTTTGTTCTGAGGGCGGCCCGCGTACGGACGAGACCGCCGGACGGATGCAGCGAAGCACAAAGTCACGCGCCGGGCGGGCTGACACGCAGGCATCGCACGCGCCTCGCGCAGAATCCGCAGAAGCATGTTCCCCGTCTGCCCGAAATGCCGGCACCACCTGGCGACGCCCGCCGGTGCGACGGCGTGCCCGGCGTGCGGACTGGTGTTCGCGAAGTTCATCGCCGCGCAGCAGGGCGCCCCGCTGCGCGCGGCGCGGTCAGCTCCGGACGAGGATGGGGAGACGGAAGGCGACGGCCTGCTCGCGCGCCTCGCGTGGGTGCCGGAGCGCGTCGAGGCGTGGCAGGTCTACGCGCGCGCGGCGCTCTACGTGATGCTCGTCCTCTGGGGCTGGCGGCTTGCGGCGATGGACATCCGTACCGGCGAGATGGGCAACTCGTTCATCCACCTGCCGCATCTGGTCTTCCACGAGGCCGGGCACGTGATCTTCATGGCGTTCGGCGAGTTCATGCATCTCGCCGGCGGGACGATCGGCCAGCTCGCCGTCCCGCTCATCCTCGGCGTGGCCCTGCACGTGAAGAACCGCGACAACTTCGGCGCCTCGATCGCGCTGTGGTGGCTCGCGACGAGCTTCATGGACTGCGCGCCGTACGCCTACGACGCGCACGACCCGCGGCTGATGCTGCTCACCGGCCGCACCGGCGAGGACGGCCCGCACGACTGGATCGACATGCTGGGCATCCTCGGCATCGTGCAGCACGCGCGGGCCATCGGCCACGGCCTGCACGCCGTCGGCGTGGCGCTGATGCTAGCCGCCAACGTTTGGGGCGGTTACATCCTGTGGCGGCAGTTCCGGCACCGCACCGACGCCGCGACGCTCGACTGAGCGCTGCTCGGTGAGGAAGGCCTCGTAGTCCATGAGGAAGCGCGTGGTGTGCTCGAAGTGGGGCAGCGCCCCCGCGTCGTAGGGCTGGAAGCGCCAGTTGCCCTTCGCCTCCGCCCAGCCCTTCTGGCTGAAGTCCTTGAAGTCGCCGCGCGTGGCGTGCGGCACCCAGACCGGCAGCGTGAGCCGCTCGTACACGGCGCGGATGTCGCGGCTGAACAGGCGTCCCGAGACGAAGGCATAGGGCGCGTGTTGCGCACCGGGCTGGTGCGTGGTCGCGTAGTCGTAGTCGAGCATGCCCTCGTCGATCTGCTTCGATCCGAACGTGCGCTCGAGGAAGTAGCGGATGCTCGCGCGGCTGACCAGCAGGTCGTACACCGCGCGCCCCCACAGCGGAAAGCTGAACACCGCGTGCATGCCGGGAATCTCGCGCGTGCCGCCGGCCGGTCCCGGGGATCCGGCGTACGTCTTGCTGAAGCCGGTCGGCGTCACCAGCGCGAGGGTCCGGAACCGGTCCGGCCGATCGGCGGCGACGCGCGCGACGAACTCCGAGGCGAGGGACAGCGCGAGCACGTCCACCGGGGCGCCGCCGGTCTCGCCGGCGATCTCATCGAGCATGTCGTGAATGGCAGCCACGTAAAGCGGAACATCGTAATGACGGTCGCTGCGGTCGGAGAAGCCGAAGCCGGGCAGGTCCACCGCGTACACGCGCCGCGTGGCCTTCAGGTGTTCGAAGAGCGGCCGCACCTCGTACGCCGAGCCGGCGGCGTTGATGCTGTGCACGAGCAGCAGCGGCGCGCCGTCGCCCGCCGCGTAGTAGCTCAGGCGGCCGGCGCTGCGCGCGATCTCGCGGCGCTCCCCGTCGACGGCCGGGCCGAGCGGCAGGCGGTGCGGCACCATGAACGTGCTGTAGCCGATCCAGCCGGCGGCCGCGGCGAGCGCGGAGACGCCCAGGACGCGGCGCACGGGCACGCTGCCGGTGCGGCGTGGGTCGAAGTCGGGTCCCGGTTCCATGCTGTCTCCGCTGCGAGGCTGCCCGCGCCAAAGCATGGCACATGCCACGCTTCCGGGATGCTACATTGATCGCCGCGCCGGCACGCCGCACCGCCGCCGCGGCCTTAAGATGAGGGTTCGATGAAGCGCACGCCGCTCTACAGTTCCTCCGTCCATGCGCGGAATGCGCGCCGCGTTGCCGCGCCGCCCCGCACGCCGACGCCGCCGGCGGCCGTGCCGCCCGCAGTCGCGGCCGCGCCCGAGGCGTCGCCGCCCGCCCCGCCCTCCCG